>CAMOTK010000008.1 GCA_946625715.1 uncultured Prevotella sp.
GAGAGGGGAGTCTCAAACTCGCCATTCTTATTGGGGTAGAGGCGTATGGGATTGAATCTCCCCTCTCTTTTCGGAGAGGGGTCGGGGGTGAGGCTCCTGTCAGGGGTGAGGCTCCTGTCAGGGGTGAGGCTCCTGTCGGTGGTGAGGCTTCTTCTCCACACCGCTCCGCTTTTCCCTTCATACTGGTCGATGCGGGGTTGGGCAGAGAGGGTGAGGGTTTTGATTTTCAGAGTGGGGGCCCACTTGGCGGCATCGAGGTCTTCGCTGCCCGGTTCGGTGCCCTCGGGGGTCCAACGGAAACGGAAGTGGCGGGCTGTGGTCTCGGGCAGACTGAAGGTATAGCCGTAGTCGGTGTTCTGCCAACCCTGACGCGGCGGCACAAGCTGCTTGACGGTGCGGAACGTCTTTCCGTCGTCGCTTGCTTCTACGAGCAGGCGCTCGGCCTGCACATTGTTGCCCGAAGGCATGACGAAAAGAGAGCGCACGGTCTGGGGCTCGTCGAACGAATAGTCGATGTAGCCAGGCTCCTTCGAGCGGAAACCGCCTTTCTCCTCTTGTGGAATGGTGCCCGACACCTTGGGCGCAGGCAGTGGCTTGTAGTAGGGCACGGCAAAGACCGCAATGTCTTCGTAATAGCCATCGTAGCCGGGATGTGCCTGGGGCAACTTGAAGGTCTGCTGCTTGTCGGTACAGGTGATGACCGTGTCGGTCCACACCACCTTCTGCATCGACTCCTCGGGCGTAATCCACGGTCCGCCGGCAAGGGCAAAGCCGTCGCAGATGTGGATGCCCAACTTCAGACCGAGCGAGTCGGCCTGGGCCAGGGCATAGTCAATCATCTCCCAGAAGCGAGGCGTGAGCTGTTGAGCATCGCCGCCATATTCGGGCCGCTCGCTGGTGCCGCGGATGGGCATGAGGTAACAACCGCCAAGCCCCACATCGTGCATGGCCTGCAGGTCGGCCTTGATGCCGTCTTTGCTGACGGCGCCGTACATCCAGTACCAGAACGTCCATGGCTTGGCATCGGAAAAGGCTCCTGCCCGTATAGTTAGCATCGCCAACAGGAGAATAATTGCAGCTTTCTTCTTCATAAGTCCTTTATGTATAAGACAATGTACGCGCGTGTTTGTCGTCAGCCAAATGTGTTAAAATCGGAAAAAAGCAGTGCCAAAATTTGGTGCAATCAAAACTTTTTTCATACCTTTGTGCCCACAAAATGATATCTATCACAACAAAACAACATGAAGAAACTCAGCCACAACTTGTTTGACAGCCGCTTGGCGGTGCATCTGAAGATATAGCCTCAGGGGCTATGACGACGATGCGCGACAAACGAATTGTGGGCGTTCTTTGACTTGTTGCTACTATTGTGTGTGATAGAAATCGGTCTCAAGATTTGATTTTCTATGGATGTTAAGGGGCTTGTTCCGGCAGGTCCCTGAAGACTCTTGCGCCCCTTTCCCCAAGGGGTGTACTATGTGTTTTTCTAAGCTGTTATTTGATGTTTTTTTTAGATGTATTGACATGGAAACGAAAAACGATTATTCAGACGAGGAGTTCATGAAGCTGCTCGACGAGTTTATTGCCAGTGAGATTGAAGACGTGGAGCAGCCCGCTAACGAAGCGGAACCTAAGGAAACGATAGCGGAAGCATTGGAAGATGAAGCGGCAGAGGAAGCCGTTGATGAGGTGGAAGACGAGGAAGAGGAAGAAGAGGACGATTCAGACAACTTCCTGATATCCGACAATGAGTTGATACTGAACCCCAATACCACCGTCAAGGTGGAAATACTGCCGCCGGTGAAACGGCCTCGCGAGGAACTGGACAAACTGGTGGGCTGTAGGGCCATCAAGGAGCGCATTGACGAGCTGTTGCAACTGACGCGCTACAACAAGATGATGAGCGAGATGTGTCCCAACGCCAAGCAGCACAGTCTTTCGCTGCACGGCATCTTCACCGGACGCCCAGGCACAGGCAAGACCACCGTGTGCAAAATCTACGGTTCGCTGCTGCATCAGGCAGGTGTGCTGAGCAAGGGCCACGTGGTGGTGGCCGGCCGACAAGTGTTTGTGGGCAGCAACTGGGGCGATGAAGAGCGCGTGGTGCGCGAGGTGATAGGGATGGCTCAGGGCGGTGTGCTCATGATTGATGAGGCCTACCTGCTGAACACCGAGCACAAGGGCGACCCCGCCAAGTTGGTCATTCCGCTGCTGATGGATATTCTGGCCAACGAGCAGCAGCGCGACATCGCTATTGTGCTCTGCGGCTATAAGGCTGAGATGGAGCACCTGTTGGAACTGAATCCGGGCTTGCAGTCGCGCTTCCCCAACAAGTTTGACTTCCCCGACTTCACGGTCGACGAACTGCTCGACATCACGTTGCGCCGCGTGAAAGAGTACGAATACCATTTCACCCGTGCGGCGTGGGTGAAATACAGGTCGCTGCTGATGCAGGCCTATAGCGTGCGCGATCCGCAGACGTGGGGCAACGCCCGCTTTGTGGCCAACCAGCTGGAGCGCATCTACCTGACCCATGCGCGTCGCTGTGTGAAAGCCCCGAAGATGGATGCCCGCCACTTGCACATGCTCACGCCGGCCGACATTCAGCCGATAGAGGTGACCAAGCCAAAGGCGCGCATCGGTTTCTAATTCTTTTGTTGTTTCAGCCACTGCAGGCGGATGTGCAGGCGGTGCGTTTTCGAGGCGTCGATGCTGTACTTCTTCAGCACGCCCGGACCGCATGAGGAATTGCCCAGACCGAGCACGGCGCAGTCGATGGAGACATACGTCTGCGAGGGCTGAGGCAGTTCGAAGTCGTGGGCCGCCGAGGCTATTTCATGGGCCGAGTAGGGCAGGGCCGAGAACGAGAACGGACTGTCGACGGCAGTGATGCGCAGGGCTTCGCCCTTGGCGGTGCTCACCACCACCTCAGCCGTCTGCTCGTGGTTGCCGTTATCCTGCGGACGGGGATAGTGGGTGAACAGCTTGTCGACGGTACTCTCCCAGCGTCCGATGGGGCAGGAACGCCAGCGGTCGGGATAGTTCTCCCACGGGCCGCGACCATACCACGACACGTTCTCAAACTGCTTAGGCAGCGCAATGCACAGGCCTAAGCGCGGCAGCTCGGGCAGTGTGCCGTGGCACTCGTAGGTCTGCACAAGGTCGATGGTGCCGTCGCTGAGCGTCTGCTGGTCGGTCATTACGCGGATATAGCCTTCGGCAAAGCGGTAGTCTGTGGTGCGCTCGTCGACGACCACCACTTCGGCCGAGTCGAGGCGATGGCGTTTCCAGTCCTTTGCCAGCCAGTTGCCGAAGCTCTTGTCGTTGTCGGTGGGGGCGCGGAAGAACTGGGGGGTAATATTGACCTTCGACCTTTGACCTTCGACCTTCAGCCTTTGACCTTCGACCTTCAACCGCCCAACAGCCAAGAGGTTGTCTTCGAGGGCAAACTGGTCGGTGATGACAGTTGCGCCGTCACGCTCTACACGGAGCCAGAGGCGGGAGTCGGTGCCGTGCTTCCATCGGAAATCGCCCAGTTCGCACACCACGGCACTGTCGCCCGGCGCTGTGTCGGGCAGTGCGAGGCGGCCTTCCTTGGTGGTCTTGCCGTTCTCCGTAACGAGGTAGTTGCACAGGTATTGGCTGAGGCCGGTGTGGTGGTTGCGGTTGACGACATAGACCTTGCCGTCGTGCTCACTGAACTGCACGGGCGAGTAGACGTGCTGCACCTCGTAGTATTTGGCCGAGAGCGAGCGGTCGCACATCACTACGCCGTTCATGCAGAACGCTTTCAAGTTGGGCTGGTCGCCGAAGTCGCCACCATAGAGAACTGGTGTTTTCTTTGTTCCAGCCCATTTCTCATTTCTCATTTTCCATTTCTCATTGGGCATAATGCCCTGGTCCACCCAGTCCCAGATGAAGCCGCCAAGCATGCGCGGGTTGCGGTACATCTCGTCCCAATAGTCCTGGAAGTTGCCCAGGGCGTTGCCCATGCAGTGGGCATACTCGCTGGTCATGACGGGGCGCTGGTCGTCGGTGCGCTCGGCAATCTCGAGCAGGCGTTCCCAGCGTGCATTCTCGGCGCGCTCGGCATCGCTGCCTTCGGGGATGCCCGGGTTCAGGTATTCGGCCTTGACGCGGGGGTAGAAGCGCGAGATGACGTCGACGGTGGCGGGGTCGGTGGTGGTGCGGGTCATGTCCGACTGCACCGACTGCGTGCCCTGTGCACCCTCGTAGTGTACGAAGCGGGTGGGGTCGAACTCGTGGAGCCAGCCCGACATGGCGGCGTGGTTGGCACCGTAGCCGCTCTCGTTGCCTAAGCTCCAGAAGATGATGCAGGGGTGGTTCTTGTCGCGCTCGGCCATGCGGATGACGCGGTCCATGAAGGCGTCGTTCCAGTCGGGCGTCGAAGCCAGGGTGCCACGCAGACCGTGGGTCTCGCAGTCGGCCTCGTCCATGACGTAGAGGCCCAGCGAGTCGCACAGCTCATACCAGCGCGGCGTGTTGGGGTAGTGCGACAGGCGCACGGCATTGAGGTTGGCCGCCTTCATGAGTCGGATGTCTTCCAGCATGCGCTCTTCGGTCATTACGCGCGCCAGTTGAGGGTCGTGCTCATGGCGGTTGGCACCGCGCAAGCGCACGGGGCGGCCGTTGACCAGCAGTTGTCCGTTCTTGATTTGCAGCCAGCGGAAGCCCACCTTCTGTTCGGCCTGTTCCAGCAAGGTGCCATCGGCCCGCTGCAACTGCAGACGAAGGGTGTAGAGATAGGGCGTCTCGGCCGTCCACTCGTGGGGCTGGCTGACCGACATGCTGATGCGGTCGAACTTGCGATAGCCGCGCTGCGGAAACCACGTGTTCATGCGGCCGGCCTTGTGCTCCAGGTCGAGCACCTCGGCAGCACTGGCGCCGCCCTCGGCAATGCGCTTGCCGTCGGCGTCGTAGAGGGTGGCCACGATGGTGTCGCCGCGTCCTGTCTCGTTGCCGAAGACGCGCAGCTGCGGATTGATTTGCAGTAGGTAGTCGCCGTGGTTGGGAATGGTGCGCACGGTGAAGTCGCGCAGTTGAATGTCGGGCGTGTGGAAGAGCGTCACGTCGCGGTGGATGCCGCCGAAGCGCCAGAAGTCCTGGTCTTCCAGATACGAGCCGTCGCTATATTTATAGACCTCGACGGCCACCACGTTTTCTCCTTTCTTTATATATGGCGTCACGTTGAACTCCGAGGCTTCCATAGAGCCTTGCGAGTAGCCCACGCGCTGACCGTTGACCCAGACGTAGAAGGCCGACATTACGCCGTCGAAGCGCAGGAAGGTCTGTCCGCCCGATAGCCAGTCGGCCGGCAGGGTGAACGTGCGCTTGTACTGGCCCGTGGGGTTGCGCTCCACGTAGGCCGTGTACTTCTGCTTGGGCTCGCGGGTGACGTAGGGCGGCTCAATCTTGAACGTATAGCCGGCCGAGGCATAGATGGGCGTGCCATAGCCGTTGACTTCCCAGTTGGCCGGCACCTGCAAGTGCTGCCACGACGAGCAGTCGTAGTCGGTGCGGTAGAAGTCTTTGATGCGCTCGTCGGGCGTCTTGGTCCAGCGGAACTGCCAGCTGCCGTTGAGCGACAGCATGCGGTCGCCCTTCTGTTGTCCGAACGGCATGAAGGCCGCGCGCGCCGGTTCGCGATTCAATTGCAAGATATGGTTGTTTTCCCAGTCGTTTTGCGCCCAAGCGTTGGTGCTGGCAAGCATCAGGAGCAAGGCGGTCGCTTTTAGTGAAAGGTAACTTCTCGGTCCTTGAAACGGTGGATTTCGGCGAATGAAACGTAACTCCATGTTTATTAATGTCTCGAATTCTTTACATTTGAATATTTCAATACTACTTGTTTTTCAGAATCATTGTATTTCGAGGGTAGAAAACTCGAGCCCCTTGCCTTTGACCACCACCTGATAGGTGCCGGCATTGATTTGGGTGCCGGTGGTGGTGGAGAGCATCTTGAACTTCTTCGGCGTGGGTGGGAAGGTCACTTCGCGGTCGACGAGCACGGCCTTTTTCACGTCGGTGATGGTCAGACGGGCTTTCACGGGGACGCCACTCTCGTTCTTGTACTTAAAGCGCAGGGCGTACTCCTGGCCCAAGCCGGGCTTGATTTGCCACTGGCCGGTACCGGCCTTCACAGGCTCGTAGGCTGTGGCCGGACGAGCTTCGGTGTCCTTGGGCAGTTTTTCCTTGGGCAACTTCTCCATGACCTGATGGTCGAGGGCCTTCCAAGAGAAGGGCGACATGGCCGGCATGGCCTGCACGATGTTCTGCTCCTTGGTGGCAATGGCAATGGCGCAGACAACGGCCTGTCCGGCTTTCACCTCGGGGAACGAGATGCGCAACCGACCGTTCTTGGCCTTGGCCTTCACCACGCGCTTCATGGCACCGCAGTAGCCAGCCTCGGCCCAGGGGTCGACATCGGGGCAGACCACCTCGCCGTTGACGGCTATGCTGAAGATGCGCAGACCCTCGTAGTCGCCGCCCACACGCTGACTGCGGCCGTGCCAAGGCTCCATGGTGTAGATTTCGACGAGATACTCACCGTCGTCGACGCTGAAGTCGTACCACAGGCGGTGGCGACCGAAGCGGAAGTACTGGAACAGCTCGGCATCCTTTGTGCCGCGAATGGGTTCGGCAATGTGGCGTTGCGAGGCCTGGTAGGGGTTGAGGCCTTCGAAGTCTTGTGCCCATGAGTGGCTGAACGTCGTGTTGTCCTGCAGCCACATCTGGCCGTAACTGTCGGTGTAGTAGTCGCCGCCGCAGTTGATGCGGTAGAGGTAGTTCCAGCCCGCAGCCCCTTTGATGAGGTCGTGGTTGCGGTCGGCAGCCGTCACCGTGAGCGGCTGGCCCTCGTCGGGACCATAGTGCTGCTTGTACATATAGTAAGCCTTCGTGGGTTCTTCCCAAATGGTGGTCAGGCCCTTGTAGTTGATGGGGCCAATCTTGTCGACCAGACGGTAGGCGCCGTCGGGCTGCACGCGGCCGGGGTTGTCGTGCGACGAGAAGAGCCACTGGAAATGTCCGCAGACGCCCTGCTGGCTCTGGTCGTTGAAGGCTTGTTCGGCCTTCAGGGCCTTCGTCTCGAGCAGTTTGGTGAAGTTCTCTTCGCTATACTTGGCCTCGCCGTGCAGGTCGATGGTGCGCCAGGCACCATACTCGCCGTTGAGCAGCTGGTTGGGCTGGCGTAGCTCGTTGTCGTAGTTCTCAGGGTCGCCGCCATAGGTGCCACTCCAGTTCTGGATGACGTTCCAGTCGGAGCCCTCGCCGCCGTTGCAGGTGGTGATGAGGCGCGAGGTGCCGCAGGTGGGGTCGAGACGGCGAATCAGGTCGCAGCACTCCTGAGCAAACTCCTTGGGCAGCACGCTCTCGTTCTGCAAGCCCCACAAGACGATGCTGGGCGAGTTGCGGCGCTCCTTAATCCAGCGTACCAGCAGACGCTTGAACGACTGACGGAACTGGGGCGTGTCGTACCAGATGTGGGCTGAGAACTGGCTCCAGAAGAGCAGGCCCTGCTGGTCGAAGAGTTGCTGATAGAGTAGGTTGTGGGGTTGATGGCCTTCGCGGAAGGCGTTGAAGCCGGCGTTGCGTATCTGTTTGACGCGGGCTTTAATCTGCTCGTGTGAGAAGGCGTGACTTTGGCCGAACATGTGCTCATATTCGCAGGTGCCGTTGATGAACGTGGGCTGACCGTTCAGGTAGAAGCGGTTGTCGTTCTTGGCACCGGCCGACAGTGGCCACGAGGCGGTGCGGATGCCGTAGGGCGTGCGCAGTTCGTCGGTGGTCTTGCCGCCGCGCTTAATCATGGTCGAGAGGTTGTAGAGGTAGGGATCGCTGAGCGTCCAGCGCTTCGCGTCGGCCACCTTGGCCGCCTGGCGCAGCATGCGGGTCTCGCCGGGCTGCAGGGTGAGCGTTTCCGACAGGCGGAACACTTGCTTGCCGCTGCTGAGGGTGAACTTGTTGACCAGCTCGATGGCGGCCGCCTGCTGACTGTAGTTCTTCACTTCTGTCTCGATGAAGACGCTGTCGCAGGCCGTGTTGTTCCAGATGTGTACGCCGAAAGGTTCTACGCGCACTTCGTCGGTCTCAATCAGTGTGACGGGGCGATAGATGCCCAACGGCTGACTGCCCTCGCTGAAGCCCCACTCCGACGAGCAGCCGCCGCACACCCATGGCGACTCGGTCTGCAGGGCCGGATGGTCTACGAGGACTTTCAGGTGGTTGTCGCCCGATTGCAGGGCGTCGGTCACGTCGATTGTCCACGACGTGCGCCCAACGAGTTCTTTCGGATAGCTGTGGCCGTTGAGTGTCACGGTGGCGTAGGTGCCCACGCCTTCGAACATCAGGAAGTAGCGTTTGCCGGCTTTCTTCTCGCTGGCAAAGGTCTTCTCGTAGGTGGCCTTGCCGTGCAGGTTGCCGTGGCGCAGTTGGCGGTAGCCGTAGTAGTCGTCGAAGTTGTGGGGCAGGTCGATGTGCACCACCGAGTCGCCAGCCTCAGGGCAGCGGGCTGTCCAGTTGCGGTTCAGGTTGGTCGTGGTGCGCCGGCCCGTGGCTTCGGGAGCTGGGAAACTCACGGCCGAGCGGCCCATGGGCACGCTGGTGGCCACGGCGATGCCGCGCTGCTGGGCGTTGTTCACGGCGCAATAGAAGTGGTAGACCACCCCGTTGTGCTTCACCACATAGCTCTTATGGGCAAACATCTCGTCGTAGGGCTTGGTGGGGTAGATGAGGTCCGGTCCCTGCCAGTCTTGCCAGTGGATGAGGTCGCGGCTCACAGAGAAGGTGTTGAAGGCGTTGTACTTTCTGGCGGGGTTGTAGGCCGAGAAGTAGAACATGACGTAGAGGTCGCCCATGCGCACAATCTGCGCGTCGCCAGTGATGATGCCGGGCGCCTCGTGGTAGTAGACGGGGTTGCCCTCGTAGCGCTTCCACTTCTTCAGGTTGTTGCTCAGGGCAATGCCGATGCGCTCGGCTTTCAGGTTGTTGGCGGGGTTGATGCCACCGGCATTATAGAACATGATAAAGCGCTTGCCGAGCGTCTTCTGCGGGTCGTCGTAGATAGTGCTCTTGTACTGCACTAATTTCTCCCACCATTGTACGTCCTTGTCGTTGATGGAGAGCAATGGCTCGTCGTCCGACTGCCACTCATGGGCGGTGCTCACATTGTCCGACGTCCAGGCCAGACCGATGTTCAGCGGTTCGCGCACGGCCTCGTAGCCCGTGCCGTGGCCACCGATGTAGGTCATCCAATACTTGTTCTTGTACTGGTTGATGGCATAGGTGCCGCCCCAGGTCCAGTCGATGAGGGCTGGGAAACCGCCGCGCTGGTTCATGTCCCAGCCGCTGTCTTTGTAGGAAAGGATGCGGCCAAGCGTCTGCCAGTGGAGCAGGTCGTCGGACTGGGCCAGCCACGTCTCGTAGCCGCGGCCGTCGGTGCCTTCCTTGCCGTTGTACACCACGTAGGTCATCAGCCACTTGTCGCCTTGGCGGAACACCGTGGGGCAGTCTATCTTGTGATAGTTGTCTTGTGGCGCAACTACCATACCATACTTGAACGGTGTCTTCACCTCGTCGTAGATGCGTTGCATGTCGATGTCGTCGACGGCCCATGCGCCGAGCATCATGCACACTGAAAGGAACGTCAGGAAGTGTCTCTTCATTTGTTTTTTTTCTTTATTTCATGAATAGCCAGTCTACTTCGTTGCCACCGCCGTTGAGGCCACAGTCGCGCGGCTTGATGTCGGAGGCGGTGAAGCCGGCTACGAGGATGATGCCGCGGGGCAGGCGCAGGGTGTGTCGGCCGGCGGGCATGTGGTAGCCGTGGATGTTGATTTTAGGCATCTGCACCAGGCTCAGCGCATTGGTGAGAATAGGCTCGGCCTGTCCGTATTCGTTGCCCGTGGCATCGACCTCGAGCTTCGGCGGACGGGCCCATTTGTTATCGTCGTCGTTGAAGAAGCCCACCAGCAGTTTTACGGGCCGCTCGGTCTCGAACGCAATGGTTGTGCCCTTTATGCGCGTGGTGTCGCGGTTGAGCACGATGGCCTGCATGCCAGTCAGTTCGGGTGCCACAGAGTCGACGGGGGTGTCCTGACGGCGCTCAAAGAGGATGGCGCCCTTCTGCAGTGGCACGGTCTTGTGGGCCGACAGCAACTTGACCTGTGCCGGCTGTGCCGGACTAATCACGATGTTCTTGTCGGTGGCGGCAGGGTGCTTCAGCTTGTAGAGATTCTCCTTGAAGGCTTCAAGTTCTTCCTTGTAGACCGTCTCCAGTTCGGTCCATGTGCACATCTTGCCACCGTCGCCGCCGACAGGAATGCGGCGGTGAGAGGTCTGCATGGAGTTGGCGTAGAGATAGGTCTCGGCAGTCTGCTCGGCCAGCTGGTGCCAGCACGCCAGGCTCCGCTCCATGAACGGCAGGGCCAGGTCGAGATACTTCACGTCTTTCGTCCATTTGTAGTTCAGCACGTGCTGTGCTGCCATAATCTTATAGCGGAACGACTCGGCAAAGAGGCAGTAGTACGTGAAGTCCTGTTTTACGCGCTGGAACTCATCCTGATGGCGTGTGGGAACGGCAGTGATGGCTTCCACCGCACTGACGGCGGTCTCGCCGTGGCGCAGACATTGGTCGACAATGTCGAGCGGCAGTTCACCGACGTGGGCTTCGCCCTTCCATTCCTTTTCTACATACTCAATGAGCTTTTCGCCCTCGGGACCGCAACTCTCATAGAAGCCGTGGTAGATATTGAACTTATAGGGATTGACCAGCTGGGCCATCTTCATGCCCAATAGCAGTGTCTGGCGGTTGCCTTCGGTGATGCCGAAGCGGCGCAACAGCTTCGGTGCAATCTCGCCCGCTTCGTCGTAGGCTTTCAGCAGTAGGGCAGCGTCGTCGGTAGAGAAACCGTAGTAGTCGGCCAGCTCCTGCTTCCAGTAGTCCTCATCGTTGCCGCGGTCTTGTTTCCAGGCATAGCGCCCCCATGCTCTGTACCACATCCAGTCGCGGTCTATCTGCTTCAGGCGCCCGCCATTGGGCAGCCGGTCGGCCGTATAGGGATAGTCCCAGTAGTTGGCCTGCGGGTAGAGGTGCAGACCGTTGGCGTGGTGCACCTCGTGCATGGCCTTCACCGTCTTCTGCGTAAAGAGTGGCGAAGCCCAGCGCCACGGCTCCAGGTTAGCCAGAATGTGTACGTTCTCGATGTGGATAGGCGCAGCGGCAGCCAACTGCCGGTGGGTCTCCGACCACGGGCCGCGGGGCTGATAGGTGGTGAGGCTTTCGCCGTTGTACTTCGACATGGTGTAGATGTTGGGGTAGAGGGGCAGCGACTCGCGAAGTACACGTGGGCCGTCGGTGTCGTGCGAACGGAGCACCACGGGCGGAATGTCGGTGCGGCCGCGGGCTGCCAGTCCGTCTTTGATACCGGGAATAATCGTTTCCTTCATCCACGTGATGTCGTCTTCAATGGTGGCCATGGCCTCGCCCAGGCAAACCAGGAAGCCGATGTTGGGATACTTCTCCACAAAGGCGGCAATCGACTTGCGGGTGTAGTCGCTGATAAGTGGTGTGATGGGACGGTTGCGGTCTTGTGTCTTCAGACCATAGTGGTCGGCAAAGGGTTTCGACAGCAGGATGTTGTAGAACATCTGAATGACGAAGATGCCGCGCTTGTCGGCCTCGCTGGTCAAGAACGAAAAGACCTCTTCGTTCTTCTTAAACGTCTCCTCGTCGACTTCAAGGGCGAAGGGATAGTCCTTCAGTTTCACGAGCGAGGCGAAGGGATGACCGTTCCAGAGGTAGAGCGAGTTCATCTTGTTCTCGACCATCATGTCGAGATACTTCACCCACTCCTGCTTGTCGTAGAACCAGGGGAAGTTTTCCGGCGTATAAGGATACTCATAGACGGCATGGCCAGGCAGGAAAACGGTCTTCTGAATACCGATACACGTGCCGCGCATCAGCATTTCCGGCTGTTCGGCCGTAGGCTGGATGTTGAAGTTGCCGGCTTTCTTCACGCGGTCGGCCAACTCCACACAACCATAGATGACACCCGTGCCGTCGTTGCCCGTCACCGTGATGCCTTTCTTGTCGCAGGCAATGGCATAGCCCTCGGCCGGTCCGGTGGCCGTGTTGCTGAGCGTAATCTTCACGTCGCCCTTCTTCTTGGTCACGTTGTAGCCCATGTCGGCCAGTTTCTTCTGCAGATATTGGGCGGCATAAAGCTCGCGGTTGGAAGCCTTCTTGGCTGTGCTGATGCTGACGGTCTGGGCCTCAATGGTCAAGGCAACCATGGCCAATGCCAGTGTGATGAGTCCTTTTTTCATTTCCGAATGATTACTTTAGTTTGTTCAGGTCGAGTTCTTTGAACACGATGCGCTTGCGGCGCCAGGTATAGGTGCAGTACACATGACCGTTCTTGCCTTCGATGATGGCGGGGTAGGAGTACTGGTCGATGGGCGAGTCTTCGAGCGTCACGGCATGCTGCCACTTCTGTCCGTCGTTGCTGACGGCAATGGAGAGCGGCGTGCGCGGTCCCTTCTTGGTCAGGGGCAGCGTCTCGAAGTTGTTGTAGATGAGCACGTGCTGGCCCTGCTTGGTGGTCACGGCGTCGGTGCCGCTCTGGTTGTTCTCCACCTCAGAGAGCGTTACGGGCGTCCACGTTTCGCCTTGGTCGCTGGAGAACGAGGTGGCCAGTCGGGCGTTGTGGGTGCGCATGAGCACTTGCAGACGGCCATCCTTCAGTTGCAGGAACGACGGCTGGATGCAGTCGATGGGGTGCGGCTGGTTGTCGTCGGTCTTGGTGGCCACGGTCGATTCTACGGGGATGTATTTCCACTGGTTGCTCTTCAGGTCGAGCATTTCCACGTGGAAGCGCCAGCCGTTGCCTTCGGTAGAAGAACCGCAGAGCAGGCGGTCGCCCAACAGCAGGGGTTTGTTCTTGATGGGACCAAGGAAAGCGCGGCCTTCAGCGTCGGTGGGCAGCGGTTCCTTGTCGCTCCAGGTGCGGCCGCCGTCCTTCGACTTGCTGAGCCAGCCCGTCCAGTCGCCTACCGACGAGCCAATCTTGAAGAAGAGCCACAGTTCGCCGTTGGGCATTTCAAACAGCACGGGGTTCCAGCACGACTTGCGCTTCAGCGTTTCGGGAACGTTCTGCAGTCGGGTGGTCTTCGTGGTGTAGTCGTAGTTCTCCTCGTCGGTCAGGCCCTTGGTCTTGGCCTTCTTCCAACTGCTCTGTCGGATAGGTCCTTTGGCGGCAGGCGTGGTCTCGGCGTTCATGCCCGACAGGCCAGCCTTTGCGGCACGCGCATCGCTCAGGTCGAGCACGCCGTCGGCAGCCAGAATGGGCTTGCTCCACACGTTGCTGCCCTTCTTCTTGATGTTCACCCAGATGCAGACATCCGGGTCGCGCTCGTGAGTGCCGCCGAAGTAGCCGGCCACGAGGTCGCCGTTCTTCAGTTCCACGATGGTCGAGGCATGGGCTTCGGGGAAGTAGGTGTGCTCATAGAGGAACTCGTCGGCCACGATGGCGGCATCGGATGTGGGAATATCGACGTTGAAGTCGTAGCTGCCCGAGCCGATGGTCTTCACCTCGCCGCCGGGCAGACAGACGTCGGCCGTGGTGTTGGCGGGAATCTCCACATGCCACTGCAGCTTCTGCAGCGTCTTCTTCCACTTGCTCACCACCTTGCCGTAGGGCGAGTCGTAGCTGGCGTTGGTCCATTCGCAGTCTTGGATGTCGAACGAAGGTTTCAGGGTGATGTGCTTGTAGGCATCGTTGCTGCGTATGCCGCCCAGATACTGGTAGCACCAGGTGAGCAGGTCGCCTAAGAGCATGACGTGGTTGCCGCTGTTCATGCGCGGGTTGGCCTTGTCGCCGTTCCACAGTTCCCAAATCGTTGTAGCACCCTGTTCGGCCATGTAGCCCCACGAGGGATAGCTCTTCTGCGTGGCCACGAGCCAAGCCACATCGCTGAAGCCATTGTCGCTGAGACCGCGGAGCAGCCATGAGATGCCGATGACGCCGCAGGTGACGTGACCATTGCCCGTAGTGATGATGTTGCTCACCACGTTCTTCACCACCTCAGCCTTGTATTCCTCGGGCACGATGCCGAAGGCCAGCGGCAGCAGGTTGGCCGTGGCCGTGTTGTTGGCATAGAACACAGAGTCGGGGAAGAGCACATGGCCGGGCCGGGGCGACGTGCCTTTCTTCACGGTAAGGAACTTCTCATTGAACGCCTTCGTCATGGCCTCGCGCTGCGGACGCCAGTAGTCGGCCTCGCAGCCCCACTGCTCCATGAGCTGCATGGTGCGGATGATGTAGGCCGTGGAGAGCAGGGTGACGTCGGTCTTGCGCGTCGGGTCCTGCGAGTGAATCAGTTCCAGACTTTCCGGGGGCAGACACCAGTCGGCATACTTGCCGCAGTTGACGATGCCGTTGCGACCATATTCGCCCACGATGTGCTCCACCCACTTCTTGATGGCCGGATAGCTGCGGTCGATGGCCTCGCGGTTGCCATACTGACGGTAGAGCATGTCGCAGGAGAAGGGCAGGGCGGCAGCCCAGCACACATCGTCGCTGTAATAGTTCCAGAAGGCCGGCGCCACGTCGGGAATACAGCCGTCGGTGCGCTGAGCCTCGCAGATGTCGCGCATCCACTTGGTGTAGAGGCGCTCGTTGTTCATGAGGAACGACTCGCCCAGCGAGCCCACGGTGCGGTCGCCCAGCCACGGCTGGCGCTCGTCGCGCTGCGGACAGTCGACGGGCATGCCCTTGTAGTTGTCGGTGATGCCCCACCAGGCGTTCTTCATGACCTTGTTCAGTATCGGACTGGCACACTCGAAGGTGCCGGTCGTCTGCATGTCGTCGGCCACGAGTTCGCCCACAATCTCTTCGGCCGTGAGCGAACTGAAGCCCGAGATTTCGGCATACTTGAAGCCGTGGTAGACAAAGGTCGGTGCCCACCAGCGGTCGTTGCCCTCTTCGCCGTTGCATATATAATAATCGGTAGAGCGGGCGTTGCGGAAGTTGTCGCGATAGAGCGAGCCGTCGGCATTGAGCTTCTCGGCATAGATGATGCGGATGGTGTCGCCCTTCTTTCCGTGCATCTTGATTTTCAGCCAGCCGGCAATGTTCTGTCCCAGGTCGACGATGACCGACTTGCCGCGCTTGGTGAGCGACACGGGCTGAATCTGGCGGAGCACCTTCATGCCCTCGGTCATCTGGCCGCGCAGCATGGCTTGGGGAATGTCGGTGCGCTCGGCCTTCATCCACTGGCTGTCGTCGAAGCCCACCTTGTTCCAGCCCTTCATCTCCATGCGGGCGTCGTACTCCTCACCGTCGTATTCGTTGTTGGCGCGAATGGGGCCGTTGGCCGTCACCTTCCAGCCCTTGTCGTCGGTCTGCAGGCGCTGCTTGGTGCCGTCCTCATACTCCACGATGACGTTGATGCGGCACTTGGGATAGCCGAAGGTGTGAATCTTGTAGGCCTTGTGCTGCTGCATGGGGAACATGCGGCCGTTGCCCAGTGCGATGCCCAGACAGACATCCTCGCTGCCGGTCAGCTGCGACGTGACGTCGTACGTATTATAATATATGGTCTTGCGGTAGTCGGAAGGGACGGGCGTGAGCACACGGTCGCCGATGCGCTGTCCGTTGACGAAGAACTCGTTGACGCCCAGGCCCGAGACGTAGGCCAGTGCGCGCTTCACGTTCTGCTGCTTCAGCTTGAACTCCTTGCGCAGATAGCGGGCGGCCATGCGGGTGTGCATGCCCCGTGCCTCGCCCGGCAAGAGCTGTTCCAAGCCAATCCAGTAGCCGCTCCACTTCGACTCGTTGAGCAGACCGATGCTGAAGTGCTGGTCGGCGCTCCATTCCGTTTCGCCCTTGTTGGTGAACACTTTTACGCGCCAGGTGCAGAACTGTCCGCTCTGCAACTTCCGTCCGCCGTAGGGCACCCACAGCTGCTGGTCGCTCTGCACCCTGCCCGAGTTCCATAGTTCGCCTTTGTCGTCGCTGACCACAATCTGGTAGGCCGTCTGGCGCACGTCGTTCTGGTCGGAAGCGGTCTGCCACGAGAAGCGTGGCTGGTCGGTGTCGATGCCCAAGGGGTTCTGCAGGTTCTCCACCTTTGGATTCTGAATGCTCACCTTGGCCATGAGCTGCAAGGGAATGAGCAGCGATAGTAACAGCAGTTTCTTCATCGTCGGTCGTCCTTTCTTTTCTTTTTTTTATTCGTTCAGGTTGCGGGCTTTGCCAGCCATGGTCTTGTCGCTCACTTCAATCTGGTCTTTCTGCAGATAGTTTTTCGAGGCATCGACGGCAATGAGCACACCGTCTTCCACGCCGAAGCCCTGCTTGTGCATGCGGAAGGTGAGCACCTTCGAGTCGTACTCGCCCAAGTAGCGCAGTCCGCCCGTGCCGGCATTCATCCACCACACTTGCTTCTTCTCGCCCGAAATCTTCGTGAAGTCGAGCTTCATCACGCGGCTGGTGTAGTTGTAGACCAGCAGGTAGTCCTGTCCGCGCGTGGCGATGAGGCGGTCATACTGCGTGCCGTTGTCCAGGATGATGCTTTGGTCGGGCACGCGGTCGAAGACGGGGAATGAGAGCATGAGGTTCTTCAGATACTTCATCTGGTTGAAGCCCGGGTCTTCGAGGGCCTCATACCAAGGCTTCATCTTGGCCACGTCGCCGTAGCTAGTGCCGTGGCCGGGCTTCCACATCTGCATAATGGCGTTATGGCCATAGGTGTGGCCAAACGAACCGGCGAACACGCTCCAGTAGGCATAGCGGCGCACGTCGCAGGCCTGCCAGTACTGCTCGTTCTTGTCGTGCAGGCCCTTGGGGATGGCCTCGTAGCTGGGCTCGCCGTCGAGCACCGGCTTGATGGGCTTATAGGCCCACGTAGAGTCCACGTACATCCAGTTGTCTTCCTCGGTGTTGTCGGGGATGGGATAGTCGGCGTTGCCCATGCGCTGTCCGTACTTGCGGTGTCCGCTCTGGAACATGTGGAAGTCCATCCAGTCGGCCTTGCTCCACCACTTGGCCGAGGTGTAGCGTCCGCGGGGATGGTAGGTCATGAGGTGGTTTTTGTCGATAGACTTGATGGTCTTGGCCAGCGTTTCCCACACGTCGGGGTTGATGTCGCCCTGAATGTCGCCACCCATAATCCAGATGATGTTGGGGCTGTTCTTGTAGCGGTTGGCCAGGAACGTGCCGTACTTCTTGGCATCCTGAGCCGTGAGCAGACCGCGCTTCACGAGTCCGCCCCAGATGCACACCATGCCGATGTAGATGCCGTTCTGCTCGGCCTGACGGATGATGTAGTCCATGTGGTCCCAGTAGCCGTAGACGCCCTTCTGATTAATCTTCGAGAAGTCCCAGCCGTCGATGTTCGAGAGCTGTCCGTAGACGTTCATGGCGGGCACGCCGTCGATGGTCTGCACCTGCACCACGTTGTAGCCGGCCTCGCGGCAGCGTTCCAGGTAGTAGCTGGCCTCGCCGCGGTCGAGCTGTTCGGGCAGCAGCCAGCCCGTTTCGCCCAGCCAGAAGAAGGGCTCGCCGTTTTCAAACTGCAGGAATCGCTGGTTCTGCGACACCTGTAACTTTCCGTTCTCCCAAGGCTTGCCGGCCTGAGCCGCCGTGGTCAGGAGTGCAAGCGCCAGTATAGTCAGTAGTTTTTTCATAAAGCTATATGTTTTTTACAAGATGATATATTCCTTTCCGGGTTCCGTCTTCAGGTCGTAGAGATAGGTCTTGGGCAGTTCCACTGCCTCCGGCGCCGTCTTCACGATAGGCGCTTTCGGCTCGATGGTCTGGAAGAAGCTGTTCGGGTTGTTGCCCCGTGCCTTCTTCAGGCCCTTGCCCTTCAGTGGCGTGATGGAGCGCAGTCGGCAGTTGCCGCCGTTCTTCGAGCGCACCACGAGCTTCTCCAGTCGGCCCTTCTTCCAGTCGATGTCCAGTTCGAAGCCGCCGCGGGCCATGAGTCCCTTCACGCTGCCCTCTTCCCAGGCTGTGGGCAGTGCGGGCAGAATGAAGATGCAGCCGTCGTGGCTCTGCATGAGCATCTCGGCGATGCCGGCCGTGCAGCCGAAGTTACCGTCGATTTGGAAGGGCGGATGGGCATCGAACATGTTGGGATAGGTGCCGCCGCGCTGCTTATTCGTGCCGAAGATGAGGAACGTGTCGGCCGTGAGCGTCAGTTGGTCCTTGATGAGCTTCAGGGCGTGGTTGCCGTCGAGGAAGCGTGCCCACGAGCACACCTTCCAACCCATGGACCAGCCCGTAGAGACGTCGCCGCGATGGATGAGCGACGTGCGGGCAGCCTGCCAGAGTTCGGGCGTGCGGAAGGGCGAAATCAGGTTAGACGGATAGAGTCCGTAGAGATGCGAGAAGTGGCGGTGCTGGTCGTTGGGGTCGTCGACGTCCTCGAGCCACTCCTGCAACTGTCCCCAGCGGCCCACCTGCATGGGTGCTAATTGGGCTAATTGCGCACGGAGCGTCGACAGCAGGGCGTCGTTGCGGCCCAGGGCTTTGGCGGCCATGAGCACCTCGTTGAACAGTTCGGTCACAATCTGGTTGTCCATCGTGACGCCGGCATCAATCTGTGCGCCGCGGCCCTTGGGCGTGTTCTCAGGCGACACCGCCGGACAGACCACGAGCCACCCGTTGGCAGGCTCCTTGACCATCGTCTCGCTGAGGAAGCGGGCGGCGTCGAGCATGATGGGGTAGTACTCGGCCAGGAACTGCTTGTCGCCGGTGTAGAGGTAGTGCTCCCAGAGATGGCGGCAAATCCAGGCGGCACCCGTCTGCCACATGCCGCTCGACGCGTGGTCGACGGGAGCCGTGATGCGCCACTGGTCGGTGTTGTGGTGGAGCACCCAGCCGTTGGCGCCATACATGCGCTGTGCCGTGTCGTGGCCCGTCTTGCTGATTTCGCGAATGAGGCGGAACAGCGGGCCGTTCATCTCCGTGAGCTGTGCCACCTCGCTGGGCCAGTAGTTCATTTCGAGATTGATGTTCGTGGTGTATTTCGAGTCCCACGACGGGTAGAGTTTCTCGTTCCAGAGGCCCTGCAGGTTGGCGGGGTTCATGTCGCCGGGCTGCGAGGCCGAGATGAGCAGGTAGCGGCCAAACTGGAAGTAGGTGGCCACGAGATGGTTGTCGGTGACGGAGCTGAAGCGCTCGATGCGCTTGTTGGTGGGCATGTCCTCGTAGCGGTTGGGGCCGAGGTCGAGGTCTACGCGGTTGAAGTATTTGCCGTAGGCCTGCTTGTGCTGACCGAAGAGCGTCTCGACGTCGACGGCCGTGGCACTGTGCAGCCGCTCGCGCGACTGTGCAGCCTCGTCGCCCGTGATGTCCTTGTAGCTGCGCACGTTGGTGCCCACGGTGATGTAGAGCACGGCCTCGTCGGCACCCACCACACTGATGTTGCCGTCCTTCTGACTGACCTTGCCGCCGCGGGCCTTGGCCGTCATGCGGCCCTGGAAGCACACCTTGCCCTTCACGCCCTCGTGCTTCGGCGTGACGCCGAGCAGCGTGGCCTCAAGGCCCTCGCCGCCGATGAGCACGTTGTCGTGGGGCGACGTCATGTTGGCCGTGAAGCTGATGTGGCCGGGCTTGCTGGCCGTGAAGCGCACCACGATGGCTTTCTGTCCGCCCATGGCGGCGAAGGCCTCGCGCTGGTAGCGCACGCCGTCGACGGTATAGCTGCTGCGCACCACGGCCTCCGAGAGGTCGAGCTCGCGCTCATAGTCGGTGTAGTTGGCGTGGCCGGGCATGGCTACATAGACGTCGCCGAAGGGCTGGAAGGGCATGCCGCAGTTCTGTCCGGCTCCCAGCGGCATGAGCTTCTGGTCGGCCAGCTGCTGAGCTTCCCTGTATCGGCCTTCGAAAATGAGCTGGCGCACCTTGTCGAGGTTGTCCTTGGCCTGCGGGTTGCCGATGGTGTTGGGCTGTCCGGCCCAGATGGTCTCCTCGTTCACCTGCAGTCGTTCCACGGCAGGTGTGCCGAAGACCATGGCGCCGAGTGTGCCGTTGCCGATGGGCAGGGCCTGTGTCCAGGTCATGGCGGGGCGGTTGTACCATAGTTTATAGTCGCGAGCCGCAACACTAAGGGTCATTATGAGGGCGGGCAGTAGGGTGAGGTGTCGTTTCATTGTGTTTTCT
>CAMOTK010000009.1 GCA_946625715.1 uncultured Prevotella sp.
CGTGGCCGTCCTTGTCGTGGGGCTTCAGGAAGATGGCACAGAGGGCCGGCGACAGTGTCAGGGCGTTCATGGCCGAGATGAAGATGGCGGTGGCCATCGTCACACCGAACTCACGATAGAACGTACCCGAGGTGCCACCGATGAACGACACGGGGATGAACACCGAAGCCATCACAAGGGTGATGGAGATGATGGCACCCGAAATCTCGTTCATGGCGTCGATACTGGCCGTCAGCGGGCTCTTGTAGCCTTGGTCGAGCTTGGCGTGCACGGCCTCGACCACCACAATGGCGTCGTCGACCACGATGGCAATAGCCAGCAGCAAGGCCGAGAGCACCAGCAGGTTGATGGAGAAACCGAACACCGAGAGGAAGAAGAACGTACCTACGAGCGATACGGGCACGGCAATCAGCGGGATGAGCGTTGAGCGCCAGTCCTGCAGGAACACGTAGATGACGATGAACACGAGGATGAGCGTGAAGAACAGCGTGAACACCACCTCCTCGATAGAAGCATAGAGGAACTCGGTGACGTCGTAGTTAATCTTATAGCTCATGCCCGGCGGGAACAGCTTGGCCTGCTCTTCCAGCTCGGCCTTCACCTGCTTGGCAATCTCGTTGGCGTTCGAGCCGGCAATCTGCTGCACCATGCCCATCACCGACGGGATGTTGTTGTTCTTCATCGACACAGAGTACTGCTGTCCGCCCAGTTCAATCTTGGCCACATCCTTCAGCTTGAGCGTCTGACCGTTGGCATCGCTCGTGATGATGATGTTGCCAAACTCCTCGGGGGTCTTGAAGCGGCCCGTGTAGCGCATGGCATACTCGTAGGCCACGTCTGACTCCTGACCGAAGTTACCCGGAGCAGCCTCGATGTTCTGCTCGGCCAGCAGACCGGCGATGTCGCTCGGCATGAGGCCATACTGCTTCATCACATCGGGCTTCAGCCAAATGCGCATGGCATAGGTCTTCAGACCGGGGCTCTGCACGTCGCCCACGCCCTGAATACGCTTGATGGCGGGCACAATGTTGATGTTGTTATAGTTCGTGAGGAACTCGTCGTCGTAGCGACCGTCAGAGGTGAGGGTGAACATGAGCACCTGCGACGTCTGACGCTTCATCACGGTCACACCGATGCGCGTCACCTCGGCAGGCAGCAGGGCCTGAGCCTGCGACACGCGGTTCTGCACGTTGACGGCACACATATCGGCGTTCATGCCCTGACGGAACAAGATGCTCATCTGGGCCGAACCCGACGAGGCGGTCGACGTGATGTAGTCCATGCCTTCCACACCGTTGATGCTCTCTTCGAGCGGTGTAATCACGGAGTTCTTCACCGTCTCGGCATCGGCACCAGGATAGCTGGTGTACACCACGACCGTAGGCGGTGCAATATCGGGATACTGCTCAATGGGCAGCGATGTCAGTCCGATAAATCCCAGCAGCACCAAGACGATGGAAATCACCGTCGAGAGCACCGGGCGTTTGATAAAGGTTGTAAATGTCATGTTGATTTACGATTTAACAATTTACAATTTACGATTTATTTCTTCATCGCGTTCACAATATCGCTGGCACTCATGGCTTTGGCCTGCTCGTCAATCTTCTGCTGATAGCGCTCGGGCGTGATGGGCACAATCTCCATCTGGTCGCTCAGCTTGGTGATGCCATTGGTCACGTAGCGATCGCCTACCTTCAGACCGTCGATGACGATGTAGTTGTCGCCATCGGCCTGCGGGTCGACCTTGATTTCGGTGTACTTCACCTTGTTGTCCTTACCCACGGTGTAGACGAACTTCTTGTTCTGCACTTCGGAAACCACCGACTGGGGAATGACGATGGCCGACGTGCTCACCTTCGGCACGATAATCTGGCCGGCGCCACCGCTCTTCAGCAGACGCTCGGGGTTGGGGAAGTGTGCCTTCAGCTGGGCTGTGCCCGTGGCCTGGTCGATGACGCCGCTCATGGTCACCACCTTACCCTCGTGGGCATAGATGGTGCCGTCGGCCAGCTGCAGCTTCACCGGCGGGAAGGCAGCCACGGCGCCGTTCAGTCCACCGGCCTGCTTGGCCAGCGCGAGCATGTCTTTCTCGTTGACCGAGAAGTAGATTTCCATCTGACTGATGTCGCTCACCTTGGTCAGCGTGGTAGCGCTGCTCACGAGTGCACCCACCTTGAAGGGAATGGTACCAACCACGCCCTTGGCGGGGCTCTTCACGTAGCAGTAGCTCAGCAGTTCCTTGGCCGAAGCCAGGGCAGCCTGAGCCTGTGCCAGCTGGGCCTGTGCGCTGTTGTAAGAATTCTCCGAGGTCTGCAGCTCATAGTCGCCGATGACCTTGTTCTCATGCAGTTTCTTCGAGTTCTCATAGGTCAGACGGGCTGTATTCACCTGCGACGCAGCAGTGTTCACAGTGGCCTGAGCCTGGCGCACCTGTGCCTGATAGGTCTCATTGTCGATGACGAAGAGCAACTGTCCTGCGCCAACCGACTGTCCTTCTTTCACACAAATCTTTGTCAGGAAACCCGAAGCCTTCGGATGGATTTCCACATCCTGAATACCATTGACGATGGCAGGATAGGTGGTTTGCATGTCGGCATTCTGCGTGCCAACGGTCACCACGGGGTACTCGTTGTCGCCAAACTGGGGGCGTCCGCCGCTCTTGCCGCAAGAAGCCAGCAGGGCCGTTGCAGCCACAACCATCAAAATCTTGTTTGTTTTCATACGTTCTTTTATTGTGTTAATTATTTCTTTAATAAGTAATAAGGTGTAAAACTTCACGCCGATGGTTTAGTTTTTTCGAGCTGCAAAATTACAAAAAAAAGCACATAAAAGTATCGATTGAGTTGTATTTTTAGCAATTATTAGGAAAGAGCCGCAGAAAGGAAATAAAAAAAAAGCATCATCGAGCACCAGCTCGGCGGATGGCCCTTGACCAAAATGTCGCTATTTTTTATTTTGATGTGATTAACAATTTGTGCTCCAAAAAAAATTTCTTCAATTTTGGCGTTTACCTACACTACACGTCTTAATCCACTGGTTCACAGAAAGATAACAAGTGTAGGTAGCCTCAATTTTCCTACCTCTACCTACACAAAATGGCATTTTTCAGCCAAAAACAGGCATTTTTCATAGTCGACTTTGCGCTATATATCTGAAAATAAAGCAGTTCAACAATAGTAAAATGACAGAGAACTGTTAGTTTCTGACTGGAAAACTAACAGTTTCATGGGCGAATACTAACAGTTCGCGGCGTTAGAACTAAATAGGAACGAAAAAAATTCTACATCCAAAATTACAAAATTTGTCAAGTAAATTGGCAAAAGTGAAGGTAGCGTGTAGGTAAAACGAGGCTACCTACACGCCTTAAACATCTGTGCAACAGATGGTTAGCCTGCAAAGTGTAGGTAAAACCCATTTTTCCAACTTTTTCTCAGAAAAATTTTGGGATAACAAAAAGGCGGAAATTAAGTGATTACTTGGTAGAAAATCAAACTGCACACAAAGACACGAAGACACAATGTTATTTTACGGTCACAAAAAACGCTCCTTGCGTTTTGCGAAAACACAAGGAGCGTTTTTAAGAAACACTATATGCGTGTGCTAATGCTTATCGGAAGCAAACGATTAGCGGCTTCCACCAGCCCACCAGACATTCTCGGTGAAGATGTACATACCCGATTCGTTGCCGGTACCGAAGAGAGCGGCAACGTTGGGGTTCGACACCACGTCGCTATCACCATAAGGCAAGCGGAGCGGCCAACGGTTGCCCACACTCGAGGTGTTGTTGGGGTTGGTCAGCGTCACGGGATATGTACCGTCGCAATAGCGTATGCGGCGAATGTCGTTGTAGGTCTCAATCTGCTCGGTAGCAGCCTGTGCCAGATACTTCTCGATGAGAATCTCCTGAAGCGGGTTGGCTGTGAAGAGCGGAGCGATGTTAGCCAGATAAGCCTGAATATCGCTATCGGTGACAGACATGCCCACAAACTCGCCACCGATAGCATAGTAGTAGTTCTGCGATGCGGTGACGCCTTCGACGAAGGCATCTGTAGCGTCCTGTCCCAGACGAGCCTGAGCCTCGGCAAGGATGAAATAGAGCTCTGCCTCACTGAAGATGTTCAGAGGAGCTGCGCCATTCTCCAGCCAGAGCGGGAAATTGCAATATTTGGTCTCCTTAGCCAGATTCTGGTCGCCAGGCTGGGCAGTGATGCCCGTGGGGTCATAACCTTCGAGCGTCCAGCAAGCATCGTTGTTGTAGATAGCCAGACGCGGATCCTGACGAGCTTCCATGAGGTTGCTCACCGTAGTCGTCGTACCGATGTAGTAGCGGCTCCAGTGATAGGCAGACCACGAGTTGTCGGCTGTGACACCATTGAAAGCATCGATAGCGAAACCTTGGAAACCGCCGTCGATGGCAGCCTGAGCCTCAGCAACCACATCGGCCAGCACGCTGTTGTCGCGGCCGTAGGTGTGGAGCAGATAGCGTGCCTTGACAGCATGGCCGAAGGCAGCCCAAAGATCAGTGTCGCCGCCGTAGACGAGGTCCTGACCGCCAGCATGACTACCGCCGGCAGCGAGGTTGGCCTGTGCATCGTCGAGGAGCTTGAAGATAGCCTTGTAGATATCTTCCTGTTTGTCGACCTTTGGAGCAGACACATCGGAGAAGCACTCTGAGAAAGGTATGTCTCCGTGCAGGTCGGTCAGAATGCCCCAGTTCAGAGCATAGAGAATCTGAGCCATGCCCAGCAGGTCTTTCTTGTCGGCGTCCATACCGCCCTCGCTGCACTTGTCAATCATCTGCTTCAGATTCATGAGGTTAGAGTAGGTGGCGTTCCACTCATTGTTGAAAGTTGTGGCACCAGCCATCTCAGCGACGTTTCTCACCTCAACGTTCTTCAGCTGGTTGTTGCCCGTACCGAAAAGCTGCTCGGTGTAGGACGACACATACCAGGCATAGGAACCGTTCACCACAGAGTAGGCCGTAGCCACCTCTGCATCCGTCAGCTGGAACTTTGCCCCCACCCTGTCGGCAGTCTTGAGGGTCTCGTCCTCGTTAATCTCGTCCATGAGGTTCTCGGAGCACGAGGTGACAAGCAAAGTAGCCAACGCTAAGCCGAATAAATATTTTATTTTCATATTCTTTCTTTTTACTGATTAGTTATCTGTTTACCATCCCATTGCTTAGAACGTAATCTTCAGGCCGCCACCGAAGCTCGATGTGCTGGGTGTAGAGAAACGCTCGAAGTAACCACTCATGTTTGTATTACCCTGCGAGTTTTCCGGATCGATGTCTGGCATCTTGGCCCAGATGAGCACGTTGCGTGCGAAAGCGAAGACGTTGAGGTCGATACCCCAGAAGCGCGGAATCTGATAGCTCAGCGTAACGTCGCGTAACTTCCAGAAGCTGGTGTCGAAGATGCCGGCTTCGGTGACATCGTTGTAGGCCTGATACCACTCCTGTTTGCTCACCTCTTTGGAGTTGGGCTGACCAGTAGCCTCGTCGATGCCTTCGCCCACCATCGTACCCTCATGATAGGGCAGCGATGCCTGTGTTGCACCGAAGTAGTTCATGGTCAGGATGGTACCGGCATACATCTTGCCACCCTTCTGCCAGTCGAGCGTAGCCGACAGCGACAGGCGCTTGTAGCGTGCCGAGAGGTTGATGCCCACGTTAAAGTCGGGAGCACATTCGCCAAGATTCTGGCTCGAACCGGTGGCCTGAGGCAGACCGTCGACGAGCAGCAGCTGACCTGCCTCGTTGCGCTTGAAGGCTGTACCATAGATGTTAGGATAGTTATAGCCAGCCTGTGCGCGCACCTGAGGCTCAACGAAGCCGCCCAGCATGATGCTCTCTACGCCAGGAGCGAGCTCCTTCACCTTATTGGAAATCTTTGTGAAGTTGACACCGAGGTTCAGGTCGTAGTCCTTCTGCTGCAGGATGGCGCCGTTGATAGAGAGTTCGTGTGCCCATGTGGTCATGCGTCCGGCATTGGTACGCAGGTACTGGTAGCCGGTAGAACCTGCCGTAGGAACATCGAAGATTTGGTTCTTCACATCCTGGTAGCTGGCGGTGTACTCCAGACGCAGGCGGTTTTTGAAGAAGTTCAGGTCGACACCAAACTCATAGTTGGTAGTATTCTGCGGCTTCAAGTCCGGGTCGTAGGCCACATAATACGGCACGAAGCTCTGTGCACCGCCAACGGGATAAGCCAGAGGGGTATAGACATACATACCACTGCCGTATGCTGGCGCGTAGTAATAGTTGGGGTAATACTGACCTGCCTGTCCTACCTGTGCATACGAGAGGCGCAGCTTACCATAGGAGAGGATGCTGTTGTCCTTCAGGCCGGGCAGCTCGGTGAAGATCCAACCCAGCGACACTGAGGGATAGAAGTAGGTGCGGTTGCCACGAGGCATCGACGACACACGGTCGGCACGGCCTGTGACGGTGAGATAGAGTTGGTTGGCCCAGCTCAACGAAGCCTGTCCGAAGAAGCCGATGGTGCGGTCCTTGAGATGTCCCATGGTGTAGACGTCTACGCTGGCAGCATTCTCGATGACGGGCTGTCCGTACCAAGACAGGCCGGAAGCGTCATAATCCCAATTGCGATAATTCTCGTGGTTGAACTCGTTGCCCAGGAGCACGCCGAGGTCCCACTCCTTCTGGTTGCCGAACTTTGCGGTGAAGTTGATGGTGAACAGGTTGTTGAAGATGTTGCGCTGCACGCCCCTATCCTCGACCTCGCCTTTAGTGTTGTAGGCAGACCCCACCTCGGCAATGGTCATATTGTCGGTGGTGTAGACATCGATACCGGCCTGCTCACGGAAGGTCAGCTTAAAGCCCTCACCCCAATTCAGCTTCGGGCTATACTCAAAGTAGACATTACCGAAGACGCGGTTGGTGTGCTGGCGGAACTCGTCGTTGTCCGACCACCAATAGGGGTTGTTGAAGGTGGTAGAACGGTAGGAAATCTGTGACGTGGGGTCCTGGGGTTTGTGGGTGGGCGTACCCTTCAGGTTGTATTCGGCAGGAGCACCATAGACCACGTTGACAATACCATTATTGGCACCCGGTGTAGAGCTGATTTTCGTCGAGGTGTAGTTGGCCGTGAAACCGGTCTTCCACTGCTCGTCGATGTCATAATCCACAGCGGCGCGAGCACCCGTACGCATCATGCCCGTCGAGGGGACGAGACCCTTCTGGTAGGTGTCGTTGATGCCAAACGAGTAGCTAATCTGGTTCTTGCGCTGCGAAATGTTGAACGTAGCGTTCTGGGTGATGCCCGTCTGGAAGTAGTCGCCCACATTGTCGTAAGTCTGCGGCGTGGTCCAGCCGTCGAGGCCGGCAGCAGCGTACTTCGGGTTGTAGTACTGTCCCTGGTGCAGTCCGCTGGCAGTGTAGCTGTTGGCCACGTTGCCACCATAGGTGGGGTCGTTGGGCAGGTCGGCAATCTTCGGGCCCCAGGACATAGACGACGATGGGTTGTAGGCATCGATGCTGTTACCCTGTGCATAGACGTCCTGATGCTTGAACTTGCGGCTCAAGGTCTGGGCGCTGATATCGGTCGAGACCGTGATGACGGGTTTCTGCGTCATCTTGCTACCACGCTTGGTGGTAATAACGATGACACCGTTGGAACCACGCATACCATAGATGGCTGAAGCAGCCTGGCCCTTCAGCACGTTGATGCTCTCGATGTCCTCGGGATTGAGGTCGATGCTACGGTTCGAAAAGTCGGCACCCGTCACTGAATTAAGGGTAGAGAAGTCGGGGGTAGAGGCGATAGGCATACCGTCGACCACATAGAGCGGCGAGTTGTTGCCGTCGAACGAACGGGCACCACGGATGACAATCTGGGCCGAAGCACCCGGCGCGCCCGACGACTGTCGCACGCTCACACCGGTGAGCTTGCCTTGGATGGCACTCGAGAGCGACGACGTACCGGCGATGTTCAGGTCCTCTGACTTCAGTTCCTGAGAGGCATAGCCCAGCGACTTCTTCTCGCGAGAGAGACCCATTGCGGTCACCACGATTTCATCAATATTAGTGTCGCCATTGCGCAAGACAATGCGCATGTTTGGGCGAGCACTCACTTCAAGCGTTTCCATACCAATGTAGGAGAAACGCAGTTGGGACTTTCCTGCGGGCACAGTCAAAGAAAAGCGTCCGTCGGAGCCCGTCACTGTACCAATGTTTGTGCCAATGACAAGGACAGACACGCCAACAACTGGCTGGTTGTCTTCCTGAGACACAACGGTACCTGTGACTTTAGTCTGAGAAAACACCCCCCCCACTACGAGGAAGAGCGCCATCAGAAGCATTGATAGTCTTTTTTCCATAATCTCTCGTTTTGTTTTACAAGTTTATTAAATTAATAATGTAAGTTCTCTACATGTATTGTTATATTTTGTCACATTCAAGCCTAAGAATCTTGCAATCTGTCGTATTTTTGCTAATTCTGCTTTCGGGTTGCAAATATAACACAATTTTTATAATATGCAAATAAAATTATAAAAAAATTACAATTCAGGCTGTAATTTTTAAAATATGTCAAGTGAAAGCGATATTTTGATACGCCCCAAAAAAAGATTTGGAAGAGATTAGGCAGGACAGGAAAGTCCCATTTCGCGGGCTTTCTGCATGAGCAGCTGCATGAGCGGTTCGCGTTCGTTCGCCACCCGATTGTCGAGCACGGCGTCCTTGAGGGTCTGCTTCAGCGTGCCCACTTCGCGCGAGGGCTTGAGATGGAACAGCTCCATAATTTCGTTGCCGTCGATGACGGGCTGCAACAGTCGCTTGTAGTCCTTCTCCTTCAGGTCGGCCAGCTTTTCGCGCACCATGCGGAAATTCTCGAGGAACAGCTTCTTGCGCACCTCGTTCTTGCTCGTGATGTCGGCCTCGCAAAGGGTCATGAGGTCGTCGATGTCGTCGCCGGCATCGTTGAGCAGGCGGCGCACGGCCGAGTCGGTCACCTCGCTGTCGGCAATGACCTGCGGGCGCATGTGCAGGTCTACAAGCTTCTGCACATACTTCATCTCGGCCCCCATGGGCAGCTTCAGCCGGCGGAAGATGTCGGGCACCATCTTCGCACCTATATAATTATGGTTATGGAAGGTCCAGCCGATGGCGGGGTCCCACCGCTTCGACTTCGTCTTGCCAATGTCGTGGAGCAGGGCGGCCCATCTTAAATACAATGAAGAAATGCCGTCAGCAGATGAGGGCGCACCATCATTTCTCATTTTCACAATGTTTTCCAGCACTTCGAGCGTATGGTAGAAATTGTTTTTGTGGGCACGGCCGTTCTTCTGCTCCACAATGTCGAGGGCCGACAGTTCGGGCAGGATAATCTGGAGCAGGCCGGAGCGCTGCAGATACTCGAAACCGATGCTGGGATGGGGCGCCATGATAATCTTGTTGAGCTCCACCTCGATGCGCTCGCCGCTCACAATCTTGATGCGGTCGGCCATGCGCTGCAGGGCCGCAAACGTCTCGTCCTCAATCTGGAAGTTCAGCTGGGTGGCAAAGCGTATGCAGCGCATCATGCGCAGCGGGTCGTCGGAGAAGGTCACTTCGGGGTCGAGCGGTGTGGAGATGATGCCGTCTTCCAGGTCTGCCAAGCCATTGAACGGGTCGACCAACTGGCCGAAGCGGTCTTTGTTGAGGCAGATAGCCATGGCGTTGATGGTGAAGTCGCGGCGGTTCTGGTCGTCTTCGAGCGTGCCGTCTTCCACAATCGGCTTGCGCGAATCGTGGCTGTAGCTCTCCTTGCGGGCGCCTACGAACTCAATTTCTGTAAATGAGGAATGAGAAATGGGCAATGAGGAATGGGAATGATTAAATGAAGAAATGCCGTCGGCAGAAGAGGGCGCAGCCTCATTTCTCATTTCTCCATTTTCATTTTTCATTTCTCCTTTCTCATTTCTCATTTGAATTTTAACCTGCGCCGTTCCGAAATTGCGGAACACGGAGAGGTGGGCCTTGCGCCCCAGACGCCGCTTCAGCTCAGAGGCCACCTCGATGCCGCTGCCCACGACCACCACGTCGATGTCGTCGCTTGGGCGCTCAAGAAAGATGTCGCGCACAAAGCCCCCAACCACGTAGCAGTCGACGCCCAAGTGGTCGGCACAATCGCCTATCAGGTGGAAAACCGGTTTATCGAGTATCTTGGCCAAAGCCGCGTCTGAATACAGTTTCATCGTCACTTTTTTCTTTTTCGCGTGCAAAGGTACGAAAAAAAGTTGTATATTTGCACCCTAAAATCGCACTATTTCATGAGAAAGCTACTATTTTTATTGGCGGCCATACTGCTGATGGCGGCCTGCGAAACGAAACATGAGCGTGCTCAGCGTGAGATTGCCGAGCGCAAAGCGGCACTGAAACACAAACAGGACTCGGCGCTACAGGCCGCCCAGCAGGAACTGGCCTGGGTGGACAGCGCCCTGCAGCAGGCCAACCAGACCTACGACCAGCTGAACGCCGACCTGCAGAGCGGCAAATGGAAAGCGGTTGGCAGCAAGCAGATGGAAGAAAAAATGACCGCTGCCCGACTCCATCGCGACTCGCTTCAGGTGCGGTTCGACGTGCTCTGTTCAAAGATTAAGTATATCCATCGTAGGCAGAAAGAATAAAGTTTTTTTGGTCATTTCATAAGAAATGAGTAATTTTGCACCCAATTATGGATAAGTTTGAGAAAACCAACGCCCAATTTGAACAGGCCGTCAGCGAATGTAGGGCCCTGTTCGAGAAGAAGCTGCACGACTATGGCGCCTCGTGGCGCATACTCCGACCGGCTTCGCTCACCGACCAGCTCTTCATCAAAGCCAAGCGCATCCGCCAGCTCGAACTGACGGGGCTGTCGCTCGTGGGCGAAGGCATCCGACCCGAGTTCGTGGCACTCATCAACTACGGCATCGTGGGACTCATACAGCTGGAGCGCGGCTTTGCCGACAACGTCGACATCAGCAACGACGAGGCCATGACCCTCTACGACCGCTACGCCAAGGAAGCTCTGGAGTTGATGAAGCGCAAGAACCACGACTACGACGAGGCCTGGCGCGGCATGCGCGTCAGCAGCTATACCGACCTGATTCTCACCAAGATTGAGCGCATCAAGGAGATAGAGAACCTGGCCGGACAGACATTGGTGTCGGAAGGCATCGATGCCAACTATATGGACATCATCAACTATGCGGTCTTCGGACTAATCAAGTTGAATGAAGCATGAAGTATGAAAAGATAAGAACCGTCCTCGTCAACGTCTGCCGACTACTGCTGGCCGTCGTCTTCATCCTCTCCGGATACGTCAAGGCCGTCGACCCGGTGGGCACGCAGTACAAGATACAGGACTATCTCGAGGCCATGCACCTTGACGGCTGGCTGCCCGACATTGCCACGCTGAGCATGTCGGTGGCACTGGCGGCCGCAGAGTTCTGCCTCGGCATCTTCATCCTGTTTGCCATTCGCAGGCGGTTCACGTCGAAGGCCATCCTGGCTTTCATGCTCGTCATGACGCCGTTTACGCTATGGATAGCACTGGCCGACCCCGTCAGCGACTGCGGTTGCTTCGGCGACGCCGTTGTGCTCACCAACTGGCAGACGCTCTGGAAGAATGTGGTGCTGCTCGGTGCGGCCCTTGTGGTGGCACGCTGGCCGCTGAGCATGTTCCGCTTCGTGAGCGAGACCAACCAGTGGATAGTCATCAACTACTCGGCAGCGTTCATCATTGTCACGTCGTTCTGGTGCCTTTACGATTTGCCACTGTTCGACTTCCGCCCCTACCACATCGGGGCCGACATCAAGCAGGGTATGGAGATACCCGAAGGGGCTGAGAAGCCCGAGTTCGAGACAACCTTCATTCTGGAGAAAAACGGCGAGCAGCGCGAGTTCACGCTCGACGACTACCCCGACTCCACATGGACGTTTGTCGACTCAAAGACTGTACAGACCAAGCAGGGCTACGTGCCGCCCATATCGGGCTTCAGCATCAGCACCGAGAAGGACGGCGACATCACCGACGAGGTGCTCAGCCACGAAGACTACTTCTTCCTGCTGGTGGCGCCACTGGTGGAAAATGCCGACGACTCGCGGCTCGACCTCATCAACGAGCTCTACGAATATGCCGACGAGCACGGCTATCCGTTCTACGGACTGACGGCCAGCACACCGAGGGCCATACGCCGATGGCGCGACAAGACGGGCGCCGAATATCCGTTTGCACAGGCCGACGAGGTGCTTCTGAAGACCATCATCCGCAGCAATCCGGGACTGGTGCTGCTGAAGAACGGAACCATCGTCGGCAAATGGAGCCACAACAACCTGCCCGTCATTGCCGAGGACAAGTGGCAACTGCCGCTGGAGCAGCAGTCGTTCGGCCAGATGCCGGTCAACAAGGTGCCGCAGAAAATCATGATGGTGCTGCTCTGGTTTGTGCTGCCGCTGGCACTCCTCACCATTGCCGACCGCCTGTGGATGTGGACCAAATGGGTGCGGCGCGGACGGAAAAAGAAAGTAAACAACCAACGTTATACCAACAAAAATAGTAAAAGTAAAATGAGAAAGAAAATTGTAGCAGGAAACTGGAAGATGAACATGAATCTCCAGGATGGTATCGCTCTTGCAAAAGAGCTCAACGAAACTTTGAAAGCCGACAAGCCCCAGTGTGGCGTCGTCATCTGCACGCCGTTCATCCACCTGGCCAGCATTGCCCAGTTCCTCGATCAGGACATCATCGGCCTGGGCGCCGAGAACTGCGCCGACAAGGAGAAGGGTGCCTTCACGGGCGAAGTGAGCGCCGAGATGGTAAAGTCTACGGGTGCACAGTACGTCATCCTGGGCCACTCGGAGCGTCGCGAATACTATAAGGAGACGCCCGAGATTCTCCGCGAGAAGGTGCTGCTCGCCCAGAAGAACGGCCTGAAGGTCATCTTCTGCATCGGCGAGTCGCTTGAAGAGCGCGAGGCCGGCAAGCAGAACGAAGTGGTGAAGGCCGAGCTGGAAGGCTCTGTGTTCAACCTCTCTGAGGAAGACTTCCGCAAGATTGTCATTGCCTACGAGCCTATCTGGGCCATTGGCACAGGCAAGACCGCTACCGCCGAGCAGGCTGAAGAGATTCACGCCTACATCCGCTCAATCATTGCCGAGAAGTACGGTCAGGCCGTGGCCGACGACACCACCATCCTCTATGGCGGTTCGTGCAAGGCCAGCAACGCCCCCGAACTCTTCGCCAAGCCCGACATCGACGGTGGCCTCATCGGCGGTGCCTCGCTGAAGTGCGCCGACTTCAAGGGCATCATTGACGCATTCGCTAAATGATAAATGAGAAATGAGAAACGAGAAATGAAAATGAGCAATGAAGTAATGAAACAGAACATGAGAACAGAGAATCATGGAATGAGACACAGAAATGTGATGCTTGTCATCGCATTTCTCATTGCTCATTTCTCATTTCTCACTTCTTCTGCACAGACTTTTACACAGCAGATTCAACAAAAAGAGCAGGGACAAGGCGTCGTCACCATCACCGAAGACAAGAGCATCGACGAACTGGTGAACGGCCACAAACCCGCCCCTGCAACCACTGCAACGCCATCGGCTAACGCAGCGAAAACCACGGAGAAGCCTTCCACACACCATGAGGCTGCTCAGGCACAGACGCCTGACAACGAACCAGAGCCAACCACCACGCCCGCAACGGGCACCATCCACAAGGTGACGGGCTATCGCGTTCAGGCTTTTGCCGGCGGCAACTCCAGAAAAGACCGACAGAAGGCCGAGCAGATAGGCAACAGCATACGCGCGCTGATGCCCGGCACGGCCGTCGACGTACATTTCTATTCACCCCGATGGATTTGCCGCGTGGGCAACTACCGCACCTATGAGGAAGCCCATCAGGCACTCATCCAGCTGCAACAGATGGGCTATAACGCCGCCACCATCGTCAAAGGGAAAATTCACGTAAGATACTAATGATACACCAAGATCACTATCAGATAGAAAACGAACAGGCTGCCAACACCCCGCACACCGAGGAGCTGGCCGCACACTATAAAGAGATTCTCAACCTTCTGGGCGAAGAGCCCGAGCGCGAGGGCCTTCAGAAGACGCCCATGCGCGTGGCCAAGGCCATGCAGGTGCTCACCAGGGGCTACAAGATGGACGCCCACAAGGTGCTCACCGACGCCCTTTTCAAGGAAGACTACTCGCAGATGGTCATCGTGAAGGACATCGACTTCTTCTCGCTCTGCGAGCACCACATGCTGCCCTTCTACGGCAAGGTGCACGTGGCCTACATTCCCAACGGCTACATCACCGGACTGTCGAAGATTGCCCGCGTGGTCGACATCTACAGCCATCGCCTGCAAGTGCAGGAGCGCATGACGCTGCAAATCAAGGAAGCCATCGAGCAGACGCTCCATCCGCTGGGCGTCATGGTGGTGGTAGAGGCCAAGCACATGTGCATGCAGATGCGCGGTGTGGAGAAGCAGAACAGCATCACCACCACCAGCGACTTCAGCGGCGCCTTCAATCAGGCCAAGACCCGTCAGGAGTTCATGAACCTGATTTCACACGAACGCTAAATCTTTCACCTTAATTAATATATAGTATGTACAGGACAGACAATAAAAACTACAAGGCCAGAGAGTCGATGGGAAGCGCATTCGCCAGAAGCTGCCTCGGACAATTCATCATTTTCGCTGCTATCATGCTTGTGCTCATGATTATTGCATCGCTCACGGTACCCAGCGAACAGGAGATGGATGCCAAAGTCACCGACGACATCCGTCAGTGGATAGAGAGCCCCGACAGCATTGAAGGCGACAAGAGCAGCAACGACTGGATTGACAACACCGTGTCGAACATCGGGTTCACCTTCACCGAGGCCGGCCCCAACCCCAACGAGAAACTACTTCAGCGCTACAAAAAGACCAATCGTCTGGAACAATACGAGCACACCTTCTTCCGCACCATGTATCTCTACAACAACTTCAGTGCAGATGGCGTAAGAAGCTCTATCGGCATCTTCGGCATGGTCATTCCCCTGATTAACTATGCCAACTTCATGCCCAAGGAAGGCGTGCTGCAAAACAACTTCAACAAACCGCCGAAGTCGACCGTGATACCCGACGACTACGTAGGTTCGAACCCGCACCTGAAGCCTTATCACTACAAGGGCGACCCCGAAAACTAACCACTCAGCCACCTATGAAGGAACTGAAAGACATGACCCTGGCGGTTTGCGACATCGCAAAACGCGCAGGGTCTTTTATTAAGAACGAACGCCTGCACTTCCAGCAAGCCAGCGTGGAGCGCAAGCATGCCCACGACTACGTGAGCTACGTCGACAAGCAGTCGGAGCAACTGATAGTCGACGCCCTGCGCCAACTGTTGCCCGAAGCGGGCTTCATCACCGAGGAAGGCACCGCCACACACGGCAGTGAGCAATACTGTTGGGTGGTCGACCCGCTCGACGGCACCACCAACTTCCTGCACCGCCACCCACCCTACGCCGTGAGCATCGGCTTGTTGCGCGGCGACGACATCCTGCTGGGCGTGGTCTACGAGATTTGTGCCGACGAGTGTTTCTATGCCTGGCAGGGCGGCGGCGCCTACCTGAACGGCGAGCCCATCCACGTGGGCCATTCCAAGATAGAAGATGCGCTGCTCTGTTTCCAGCTGCCCTACAATGCCGAGGCCTATAAGCCCGTGGTGCAACGGCTCATTGCCCGTTTCTACGGCTATGCCGCCAGCGTGCGCATGCTCGGTTCGGCCGCCATTGCCCTTTGCTACGTGGCTGCCGGCCGCCTGGACGGCTACTGCGAGAAGTACATCGGCCAATGGGACTACATGGCTGGCGCGGTGATTGTGAGCGAGGCCGGCGGCACGCTGAGCACTTACCAGGGTGACAAAAAATTTGTTGGTGGCAACAATATCGTCGCCACCAACGGTCTGATTCACGAGCACATCGTCGCTGAGCTCAAGGCTCTCGACAACGACTAATCAATATTCGGTCTTGTCTTCTTTTTCCGACCACAGGCGGAAGGACTGCAGGGCTTCGTCGCGCAACAGAGGCACGATGGGCACCGTGCGCTCTTCCAGCGGTCGGTCGAGTTCTTCGTAGATGAAATCGTCGGCGAAGTCGATGTCGCGTGCATCCTTGCGGGTGTTGCCATAGTAGATGCGGTCGATGTGGGCCCAATAGATGGCGCCCAGACACATCGGGCACGGTTCGCACGACGTATAGATGACACAGCCAGAGAGGTCGAAGGTGCCCAGCAGGCGGCAAGCCTGGCGAATGGTGTTCACCTCGGCATGAGCCGTTGGGTCGAGGTCGATGGTCACGCGGTTGCTGCTTCCAGCCACGATTTTTCCGTCTTTTACGATAACTGCGCCGAAAGGTCCGCCGCCACGGCGAACGCTTTCACTGGCCAGACGGATGGCCTCGCGCATGAATATTTTGTCGTTTTCTGTAATTATGATTGCCATTATATTTAGTTTAAGGAACAAACACCTTTTTGCCACCTATCACGTAGATGCCAGACGAAGGGTTTTCGACCTTGATGCCCAGCAGATTGTAATAGACGGGCGACACCTGCTCGCGGTTGACCGTTGTGATGTCTTGCGCATACTCTTCGGCAAGCGCCTCTTTGGTGTAGAAAATGGTTTCCTGCGCAGCAGTTGTGAGGTTGAGCACGTCGGGCGAGTCGGGCAGATAGTAGCCCAGATGCGGCGGCTGGTTGTAGCTCGACATCTGCCAGGCAATGCCCATGCGGTAGACGTGGTCGGTGAGCAGACAGGGCACGTTGTAGTTGGTGGGCATGGCCGAGGAGTAGATGTAGAGATTAGCGTCGTCGTGCAGGATGACTTCCTCGCGCCAGTCGCCGAAGAGGTCGCACGAGAGGTTGGGATTGCGCTTGGTAGTGTTGCACGACTTGGTCTTGAAGCTGATGACCGACGAGAAGCTACTGCCCGTCCAGCGGGTGATGCTGTAGTTTTCCGTATAGCCGCCATCGCCTAAGCACTCCTGCAGTTTGCCGTCCCAATAGAGGCGGAAGTTCATGGACGAGCTCTTCGTGCTGACTTCCTGACCCGTGGTGGCCGAGCGCTGATGACGGTCGTTGGCCGACGAGAACTCGGCGCCGCGGTTAGCCGCATTGAAGTCGCCGGCTATGCCACGACCATTGTCGCTACCGCCTTCGGCGAAGTGGAGCACCTCGCCAGTGCCGGCATCGTGCACGTCCCAGCCATAGCTGTTGCCGGTGATGGCCTCTTCATGTACGTGAAATACTTCCAGACCGGGACGGTCGGGCACAAGGTCGCCCACGTGTATGGCGTCGCCATGACCGAAGCCCACGGCATACATCAGCTGCCCATCGTCGTCGATGGCAGCCGAGCCAAACGTGATTTCGTCCTTGCCGTCGCCGTCGTAGTCGCCCACGGAGATGTTGTGGTTGCCGTTGCCGAAGGCCGTAAAGTGACTGCCGAAGCCGCAGGTGTTGCTGCTATAGGTCTTTGTGGTCTTGGTCCAGTTGGCGTCGTAGTGTTCCACCTTCGTGTTGCTCACCGAGGCGTGCAGCCAGCGGTGCACCAGTTTCTTGTCCTTGAAGTCGACGGCCCAGAAGAAAGCCTGGGTGTAGTAGCCGCGGTTGAAGACGGCCGAGGGATGCAGGCCATCGAGATAGGCCACACAGGCATTGTAACGCTCGCCGCGGTTGTAGTTGGTGCTCTTGCCGATGACCGACTCCCACGCGCCATAGGCAGGATTGGTGTTCTTGGCGTTGACGCCCAGGGCGCGGTTGGGATTATACCAGATGGTGTGCACGGCCTCGCCCGTAAGCCCATTGAACACCGTGAGCAGCTCGGCGCCGCCAGTGATATGGCCGTTGCCGTTGCGATAGGTCTTGGTGTTGTCGATATTCTTGATGGTGCTGTCGTCGGCAACCGCACTGACGAACTGGCCCTTGGCGTCCTTCGACTGCGGCGCCGTCTTGCAAATAAGTTCGGCCGAGCCGTCGCCGTCGAAGTCGTAGACGAGGAACTGCGTATAGTGGGCGCCCGAGCGGATGTTGGGTCCCAGATTGACGGACCAGAGTCGTGTGCCGTCGAGCTTATAGCAGTCGATGACGGTGTTCGAGGTGTTGCCGGCCTTCGAGTTGTCCTGCGAGTCGGCAGGGTCCCACTTCAAGAAGAGCTCGTACTCGCCGTCGCCATCCACGTCGCCAACCGACATATCGTTGGGCGTGTAGCTGCTGGCATTGTTGGGCACCGAGGCGTCGGGCTTGGTCAGGGGCACCTTCACGCAGCCCTCTTCCAACGAAGCGTGCACTTCGGGGGTTGTCTCAACGATGTTGCCCTGCGCGTCGAGCACATTAATATAATAGGTGTCGGTGGCCAGACTCAGAACAGGCAGGCTGTGCGACGTCTTGCGCGTCTCCACCATCTTCTTGCCGTTGCGGAAGAGCTGGTACTTGCAACCATCCTCGCCCTTGAAGTAGCGCCAGGAGATGAACGTGGCGTTCTGTGCGGTGTTGAAGGCCACGAGCCCACGGTTCAGCTTGTCCTGCTGGCGGTCGGGGCTGTAGTTGGGCTGTGCCCAGGCAGCACCAATCGCCAGCAAGCATGCCGCGGCAGCCATGAATCGTCTTATTTGCATGGTTACTTCTGCTTCAGCAGGTCACGAATCTCGGTCAGGAGCTCTTCCTGGGTAGGTCCAGCGGGAGCCTCGGGAGCGGGCTCTTCCTTCTTGCGGTTGAGCTTGTTGATGCCCTTGAGCATGAGGAAGATACAGAAGGCCACAATCAGGAAGTCTACGATGTTCTGGATGAACGTACCATACTTCAGCACGGCAGCGCCCTCACCCTCGCCAATCTGAAAGACGAGCTGTGTGAAGTCTACATTGCCGGTAATCATACCTACGAGAGGCATGAGCACGTCGTCGACCAGCGAGCTGACAATCTTACCAAACGCACCGCCGATAATCACACCGACAGCCATGTCCATCACGTTGCCCTTCATGGCAAACTCTTTGAATTCACTGATAAATCCCATAGTCTTTTCTGTTTAATTATTAAAATGTTATTTTGTAATCTTCGTTTTGCAATCTTCCGCCTTGACCTTGCTCTATATCAATTTTTTAGCAGTTAGCCACCGGATTTCAGCTTTATTAAGACTGAAATTTGATGCAAATATAAGAATTTTTTCGTAACTTTGCCAACGAAAAAGAAAAAAAGTGCCCAAAAGGTGCAATTTTAATTGATTTTTAGGTATAAACCATTTAAATAGTATTAGTAAAAATGACAAAAGTAGCTATCAACGGCTTTGGCCGTATCGGTCGTCTCGCATTCCGTCAGATGTTCGAGGCAGAAGGTTATGAAGTAGTGGCAATCAACGACTTGACCAGCCCCAAGATGCTGGCTCACCTGCTGAAGTACGACACCGCTCAGGGTGG
>CAMOTK010000010.1 GCA_946625715.1 uncultured Prevotella sp.
ATTGGTTGACGAAGGTCGCCTAATTGGTTGACGAAGGTCAACCGCAGACGATATCAGTCTCTTTAGGGACCGAAACACCGCATTGCCGACCTTGGTCGGCAACGTTGCTGACGAAGGTCGGCAATGCTGCTGACGAAGGTCGGCAACGCGACAAAACTGGATGTCAGGAAGGGGAGCTAAAAGGTAATCAGGCGCGAACCGTCGGGTTGCTCCTCGATGGTGACGCGGACGGCATCGTCGGGGAGAACGGCTTCTATCAGTTCGGGCCACTCGATGAAACAGAGGGCACCGCTGTAGAAATACTCCTCGTAGCCCATGTCGTAGACCTCTTCGAGCTTCTTGATGCGGTAGAAGTCGAAGTGGTAGAGCGCCTGGCCGTCGGGCGTAGAATACTCGTTGACGATGGCGAAGGTGGGACTGGTGATGACGTCTTCGACGCCCAGCTCCTCGCACACGGCTTTCACGAAGGTGGTCTTGCCGGCGCCCATCTTGCCGTAGAAGGCGAAGACGCGGCGCTGGCCTATCTGGTCGATGAACTGGCGAGCAGCCTGGTGAATGTGATTGAGGTTTTCTATTTTGATGGTAGTCATACGTACATTAATAATTAATAGGGAAAAAACAGGTGTTATCGTTTCTTGCCCGTCAGGCTGATGAGCGGAATAATCATCTCCTCCATGGAGATGCCGCCGTGCTGGAACGTGTCCTTGTAGTAGCTGACGTAGTAGTTGTAGTTGTTGGGATAGGCAAAGAAGGCGTCGCCCGTGGCAAAGACGTAGCTTGTGGAGAGGTTGGGCGAGGGTAGGAAGGCCTGTCGGGGGTCCTTGATGGTGAACACGTCCTTGCTGTCGTAGCTGAGGTTCTTGCCCAGCTTGTAGCGCAGGTTGGTGTTGGTGTTGCGGTCGCCCACAATCTTCACCGGCTTGGTGCAGCGAATGGAGCCGTGGTCGGTGGTGACGATGATGTGGTAGTCCTTCTGAGCCAGCTGTCGGAAGAAGTCGGCAATGACCGAGTGGCGGAACCATGAGAGCGTGATGCTGCGGTAGGCACTCTCGTTGTTGGCCAGTTCGCGCACCATGCGGCTCTCTGTTCGGGCGTGCGAGAGCATGTCGATGAAGTTGAACACCACCACGTTCAGGTCGTTCTTCTCCAGCGTGTTCAGCTGGGCCATGAAGCGCTCGGCGTCGGCCGAGGTGTTAATTTTGTGGTAGGAGAACGTGTCGTGCCGGCGGTAGCGGTCGAGCTGTGTCTGAATGAGAGGTGCCTCGTTGAGGTTCTTGCCTTCCTCTTCGTCTTCGTCGACCCACAGTTGGGGAAACATCTCGGCAATCTTGTTGGGCATGAGGCCCGAGAAGATGGCGTTGCGGGCATACTGCGTGGCGGTGGGCAGAATGCTGTAGTAGAGGTCTTCGTCGATGTCGAACTGGTCGGCCAGCTCGCGTGAGAGCACGCGCCACTGGTCGTAGCGGAAGTTGTCCATCACGACGAGGAACACCTTCTTCTTCTGGTCGAGCAGGGGAAACACCTTCTCCTTGAAGATGTCGGGCGAGAGCATGGGCGTGTCTTCCGTTCGCGGTCCGCGCACCTCGTAGCGTGCCTTTATCCAGTCGAGATAGTTCTTGCGAATAAACTTGCCGAAGTCCTGGTTGGCCTCTTCCTTCTGCATGGCCAGCATGTCGGTCATCTGCGAGTCGGTGGCGGCGAGCTCCAGTTCCCAGTGCACCAGTCGCTTGTAGAGCTGCTGCCAGTCCTGCCAGGTGCGGCAGTCCATGATTTGCATGGCTATCTGCTGGAAGTTCTGCTGGTACTGGTTTTGCGTCACTTCGGTCACAATCTCCTTGCGGTGAATGTTTTTCTTCAGTGTGAGCAGAATCTGGTTGGGGTTGACGGGCTTGATGAGGTAGTCGGCAATCTTCTGTCCGATGGCCTGCTCCATGATGTTCTCCTCCTCGCTCTTGGTGACCATGACCACGGGCGTGGCCGGCGAAATCTCCTTGATGCGCTGCAGGGTCTCCAAGCCCGAGAGGCCCGGCATCTGCTCGTCGAGCAGCACGAGGTCGAACGAGTGTTCGCGACACTGGTCTATGGCATCGGTGCCGTTCGACACCGTCGTCACCTGATATCCTTTCTTCTCTAAGAAGAGCATGTGGGCGCGCAGCTGTTCAATCTCGTCGTCCACCCAAAGCAGTTGTCCGTTTATCATTCGCTATTCACTATTCACTGTTCACTATTCACTATTCACTTACCAGAAGTCGTCGCCGAAGTCGAAGTCGCCCGTGTTGGGCTGTTGCGGCTGCGTGGCGTCTTCGTCGGTTGTTTCGGCGTCTTCGCCCTCGTCTTCGCCCTCGCCTTCAGGCTCAGCTTCCTGTTCTATCTCCGGCGGCAGGTTGAGCAGTTCCTCGTTGCTGATTTCGAGCGGCTGGAAAGTCTTCTCGTAGAATTGCTGGTAGTCGTCGTAGCTGTAGCGCATGCCAATGAGGCCGAGGTTGTGCTCGCTGATGATGAGCGAGCGGCAGTGCTGCAGCTTCTCGGCCATGCCCGGCTCGGCATAGAGCTTGCGGGCGTACTGCAGTGCCTCGTCGTAGCTGAGGAAGCCGCTGGTGGTCATGCGGCTGATGCCCTGCGAGCGGTCGATGCTCAGGTCGAAGTTGCGCACGAGGAAGTTGGTGAAGTTGTAGCGTGCCATCTCGTAGAGCAGCTGGTGCTCGCCCGAGGAGGCGGGGCCTTCGGTGGGGTGCACGCCGAGCGAGTCGGGGTTGTAGACGAGGATGAAGAGGAAGTTGGTGTTGCGGTCGGCCGAGAGCGTGTCGTTGGCCACCGAGTCGCTCGGGGCCAGCACCACGTCGCGTCGCGACCAGATGTCGCCCAGGTCGAACTTGCCGCCGTAGATGGGGCGTCCTTCCTGCACGCCCTTGACAATCATGCCCGCCATTTCGGCCACCTCGCTCTGCGGATACTTCTCCACCACCTCTTTCATCTGCTCCAAGCACTTGTCGGCCTGACCGTTGTTCAGTTGGCTGAGGCCGCTGATGAAGATGAACTTGGCGCGGTTCTCGCCCAAGGGGAAACGGTCGGCCGAGATGGCCGCGTTGGTGCTCACCTCGCGGTAGCGGTCGGCCTTGAACGCCTCGTAGGTGGCGGCATAGAGCGAGTCTTCGATGTGCTCGCCGAAGCGTGCGTTCTCGGTGTAGTAGGGGTCGTTGAGCAGGATGGTCCACTCGCTCTCGGGGTAGCCGGCCGTGAGCTGCGAGAGGCAGTTGGCAGCCAGCTGATGGTCGCCGCGGCGCGAGTAGAGCAGGAAGAGGTGGTACCAGGCCTGGTCCATCTGCTCGAAGTCGGGGAACTCGGTGGTGAGTCGCAGCAACTGCTTCTCGCTGAGGTTCAGGTTGTCGAGCTTGTCCTTGAAGATGATGCCCGAGTTGAACAGGCCGTCCTGTATGATAAGGTTGCTGGCCGCCACCTGTTCTTCGGTGAACGGTATCTGGGCCATGTAGTATTCGCGCTTGTGCGGGTCGAGGGCGGCGCTGTCGGCAGCCTCGGCCTGTGCGGTGTCGGTCTGGCCGTCAGTCTTTTCAGCGCCATCGCCGCCTGCGGTGCCTTCGCCGCCAGCGGCTCCGTCGGGATTGTCAGCGTCGGCAGTGCCGTCGGCCGAGGGCGGCTGCCCCACCACGGTGAGGTTGCTGCGCCGCCAGTTGTCGGCGTTCTCGCGCTTGCCCCACTGCTGCTGGAACGTCTGCTTACCCTTGTTGACGGCCATCTGGTTGTAGAAGTACCACTGGCCGTTGGTTGTTGTCGTAGTGGCCACAGGCTGCTGTGTGCGGTTGGCCTGGCGGTTGCCTATGCCCGACTGCTTCTGCAGTTGCTGTTCCACCTCGGCCTCGCGGGCTTTGTCGGCCTCTTCCTTCTCCTTCTTCTTCAAGGCGTCAATCACGCGGTCGATGGCGGCGTTGCGGTCTTTCTCCGACATCTTGGCCAGCAGCTGCAGCGAGTCTTGCAGCTGCACGGCGTCGGTGTAGGGCACCAGTTCGTCGAGCACCTTCGAGCGCTCCGACAGTTCGGCGTAGTCGGGGCGGTCCTTGTCGAGCAGACCGATGGCCTCGCCGTAGCAGCGCTTGGCGTCGCCGTAGCGCTCGCGCTGCCAGTAGAGGTTGCCCAAGGTGAGCAGCAGCACACCCTTCTCAATGCCGCTGCGCGTGGCTTTCTCGTTGCCTTCCTCATAGGCGGCAATGGCCTTCAGCGTGTCGCGCTCGGCGAGGTAGATGTTGCCGATGGCATAATACACCTGGTCGAGATAGTCCTTGTTGTTGTCGTTTCTGGCCATTCGGCGCAGGCGTCCAATCATCTTCTTGGCCTGGCCTTGCGCCATCACTTCGGTCTGCGCAATGCGGGCGTTGAACTCCAGTTCGTAGGGTGGGTTCTGGCCCGGCACTTTCTGGAACGCCTTGTAGGCCAGTTCGCGATGGCCCAGAGCCGCCTGCAGCTGTCCCAAGAGATACCACTCGCGGGCCTTCTGCGTCTTGCGCCGCTCGTGCTTGATGACCTTCTGCAGGTAGGGCACGGCCTTCTCGTAGTCGCCCGTGTGCACGTAGTATTGGGCAAAGGTGTAGTCCCACTCCTTCTGCGCACTGTAGTGTATGGAGTCGCGGCTCATGTTGCGAATCACGTCTTCGGCATCGTAGAGCCAGTCGAGCGCGGTGTAGCTCTTGGCCAGCCAGGCGCGTGCCTTGCCGTAGATGGCCGGCTGCGTCTGGTAGAGTCGGCTCATGTAGGAGAAGGTGGCGGCCGCCTCGTCGAAGGCGCCGTTCTGGAACTGCGCCTTGCCCAGCATGAGCCATGCTTTCCAGAGGAAGGGGTTGTACTCGCGGCGCGAGAGCCACTCCCTGTCCTTGGCCGTCTTGCGGCGCGACTTGTTCCATTCGGGCTTGGCCTTGATGCTGTGCTGCTTGATGGCTTTCTCCATCTTCTCGATGGTGCGGTCGAAGTTGCCCTTGCCCAGCTCGCGGCTCTGCTTGTTCTCTACGGCGTAGAGCGGAATAATGTCGGTGAAGTTGTCTTTGTTGCCTTTCTCCTTCTCTTCCGACCCGTCGATGAAGGCGAGCGAGCCGTTGTAGTAGGTGTTGTACTTGGCCGTGAAGGAGTGCCAGAAGCGGCTTTTGGCGGTGTTTTTTTGCGTAGAACAACCAGCCATCACCAAAAGGATGATGGTTGCAAAGAGTCCTATCGTTGTCTTACGCATACATATTTATTAACTCACTAAGGGGCTGTTTTATTGCCTTCCTGCTGTTTTTTCTCTTCCATAAGGCAGTGGAGCTTGCACGAACCGTCGTCGGCCGCGGTGCAGGAAGCGCAGTCGTGCTGGCCCACGACTATCTCGTCGCTGCCCTTGTCGAAGCGCGAGGCCACGGCGGCGGCGATGCCCAACAGGGCGATGGCCAGGATGGAAATCAGTAGGAACTGCATGGGTTCAGCGGTCTTGTTCTTCGATGGTGAACCCGGCGTTGCGCAGGTCGTCCCAGAAGTGGGGATACGACTTGGTGACGACGTGCGGGTTGCGAATGGCGATGCCGCCCTTGCAGGCCAGCGGCGCGAAAGCCAGCGCCATGCGGTGGTCTTCGTAGGTGTCGATGACGGCGTCGGCCTCGGTCTCGCAGCGGTCGCCGTCCCAGTAGAGCACGCTGTCGTTTTCCGAGCGCACCAGATAGCCCAACTTGTGCATCTCGCGCTTCAGCGCCTCAATACGGTCGGTCTCTTTGATTTTCAGCGTCTGCAGACCGGTGAAACGGAAGGGGATGTTCATGGCTGCGCAGACCACCACAAACGTTTGCGCCAGGTCGGGGGCGTTGACGAAGTCGTACTCCAGCTTGGGCACGTGCATGCGGTTGCGGCGTATGGTGATGGTGGTGGGCACGCCTTCGCCTTTCTCTTCGAACGTGGTCTTCACGCCGAGCAGGCTGAAGATGTAGCGCGCCATCGAGTCGCCCTGTCGCGAACCGTCGGTCAGGCCCGTGAGCCGTATCTCGGCATTCTCGTCGCCCGAGAGCAGCAGCATCTCGTACCAATAGCTGGCTGCGCTCCAGTCGTTCTCAATCAGATAGTCGCGACTGGTGTAGGGCTTGGGCTTGACGCTCACGGTGTCGATGTCGGTCCACTCGGCCTCGGCGCCAAATTCGTGCATGATGTGGAGCGTGAGGTCGATGTAGGGGCGCGAGATGATTTCGTCGGTGAGGTGGAGCGTCAGTCCGTTGCGTAGCACCGGTCCAATCATGAGCAGGGCCGAGATGTACTGCGAACTGACGTTGCCGGGAATGTCGAGATGTCCGCCGAGCAGTGTCTTGCCCGTGATGCGCAGCGGCGGAAAACCCTCTTCGCCGGCATATTCGATGTGGGCGCCCAGGCGGCGCATGGCGTCGACCAGCACGCCTATGGGGCGGTGCTTCATGCGGTCGGTGCCTGTGAGTGTGTGGGTCTGTCCGTTCATGACGCTCAGGAAGGCGGTCATGAAGCGCATGGCCGTGCCGGCGGCCTTGATGTCGATGGTGTCGGGCATGTGGCGCAGGGCTTCGATAATGACTTCCGTGTCGTCGCAGTCGGAGAGATTCTCGGGCAACATGTGTCCGCGCGAGAGTGCATAGATAATGAGGGCACGGTTTGAAATGCTCTTCGAGGCAGGCAGTTCGATGGTGGCACTGAGCCGTTCCGGTGCCGTTATGTGGTATGTTGTCATGTAGTTCGGTCGTTATTTTGGTGCAAATTTACGCATAATTCTTCGAAAAATGCACGAAAGATGAAAAAAGATGGCAAAAAATTTGCAAGTTTCATAAAAACCTTGTACCTTTGCACCCGCTTACAAGCAAAATGTTCGGGATTTAGCGCAGTTGGTAGCGCACACGTCTGGGGGGCGCGAGGTCGCTGGTTCGAGTCCAGTAATCCCGACAGAAGAAAGTCCAAGAAGCTGTTTCGGCTGCTTGGACTTCTTTTTTTTAAGAAAAAACAATAATCTTTTTGCCGTTTCGTCGTTTTGTGTTATCTTTGCAGCACCAATCTATAAAAAGGAAGAAACCCCACAACCGATATGAAAAGATTAAGATTCGTAGTTATCATGTCCGTACTCCTGGCGACTGGCTCGCAGGCTTTCGCTCAGTCGAACCGTGACTTCAGGGCCGAATTCGATGCTTTCAAGAAGCAGTCGAAGCGCGAGTACACCGATTTCCGTAAGAAGTGTTTGATGGATTACACCGAGTTTGTGCGCAAGGCCTGGAAGGAGTTTGGCGCCGAGCCGCCCGTGCCCCTGCCCAAGGAAGAGATGGTGGAGCCGGTGCTGGTGCCGCAGGCTGACGCCCAGACCAACTCATGGTTCAGTAAGCTCTTTGGCAGAAAGAAAAAGAAGGACGAGAAGCGCGACAGCGTGGACCAGCAGAAACCCAAGGAATATCAGCATAAGAACGAGCAACTCTCGTTTGCCAAGGTGGTGGAGCCCATCCCGCAACAGCCCCAGCCACAGCCGCTGGCCAAAGTGGAGGAGCAGCCTGAGAAGGCCAACGACTACTACGCCTTCAGCGTGTTTGGCACGCCCTGTAAGGTGCGCATCGGCGAGAACTGCAAGGTAGGGCTGAAGAGTCTGGACAACAACGATGTGGCCGACGCCATACAGGAGTACACTAAGTCGCAGTTCGACAACCTGCTCTACGACTGCCTGCAGGAGCGCGAGCGCCACCACTTCTCCGACTGGGCCTACTATCAGATGCTGCTCACGCTCACCGACCAGTACTTCGGCAAGCACACCAACGAGGCCACGTTGGCCCTGGCTTTCCTCTATTCGCAGTCGGGCTATAAGATGCGCTTGGCCCAGGACGGCAACAGTCTCTACATGCTCATGGCCAGCCGCTTCTTCATCTACGACAAGTCGTTCTTCTACATCGGCGGCCAGTGGTACTACCTGCTCGACGGACGCTCGGCCGACCGCCTGAAGATTTGTGAGGCCGCTTTCCCCAAGGAGAGTTCGCTGTCGCTGCAAATCACGGCCCAGCAACGGTTGGAAGCAGTGACCAGCGTAGAGCGCACCATCACTTCGCAGCCCAACGAAGACTTCTCGTTCACCATTAAGCTGAACAAGAACTACATGGACTTCTACGAAACTTATCCTTCGTCGTGCATCGACCAGAACTTCATGACTCGTTGGGCCATCTATGCCGAGACACCGCTCGAGAAGAATCTGACAGACCAGCTCTACCCCCAGATGCGACAGAAGCTCGAGGGACTGTCGAAGCTCGACGCCGTGCAGCAGCTGCTCTGGTGGGTGCAGACCGGTTTCGAGTATAAGTTCGACGAAGAAGTGTGGGGCTACGACCGTCCGTTCTTCGGCGAGGAGAGCCTCTTCTATCCCTATTGCGACTGCGAAGACCGCTCCATCCTGCTCTCGCACTTGGTCAGAGAGCTTGTGGGGCTCGACGTCGTCCTCGTCTACTATCCGGGCCATCTGGCTATGGCCGTCAACTTCGACACCGATGTCGAGGGCGACTACATCATGCTCGACGGCCGCAAGTTCATAGTCTGCGACCCCACCTACATCTTCTCGCAAGTGGGACAGACCATGCCCGAGATGTCGAACGAGAGTGCCACCGTCATTCTGCTGAACAAGGAACAGGCAAAAATTTAGCTTTTGGGGGGATTTTTTCAGAGTGCTGCACGTTCGCGGTCGATGACCTCGACGAAGACGAGAATGAGCAGCACGAGGACGGTGAACGCCGTGTAGACTAAATTGACCTGTGGCAGCGTGTCGACCACGAAGTGGCGCAGGCCGGAGAGAAGCGTTTCCCAGCTGTGCGTGAACAAAAACAGGAGTGCGCCCACAACGAGGCAGAAGACCGTCCACACGCGCGACTGGCGCTCCTGTCGGCGGTTGGGCAGGGCGTGAATCACGCGCAGCGAAAAGCCGTCGTCGGCCACCTCGTCGGTTTTCAGAGGGGCGAGAAACTGCTGTATCAATAAATCATCATTTTCGTTCATAGCCGTTTTGTTTAAGGTAAGTGGAAAGTTTCTCCTTGCCGCGACTGAGGTGCGACTTCACGGTGCCCTCGGGCATGCCCGTAATCTGGGCGATGTCGGCCAGCGGGTAGCCGTCGACGAGCTGCAGCGTGATGCACAGCCGCTCTTCGTCGCGCAGCAAGGCCAGTGCGCGGTAGATGTCCATGTGCAGGTCGGACGAGGACGACGAGGACGCCTGGTCTCGAGAGATTATAGCCGACTGGCGTCCTCGTTTCCTCGTGTGGTCGTAGAACTTGTTGTAGGCAATGCGCAATAACCACGTGAGGAAAGCGGCCCCACCGCGATACTGGTCGAGGTGGGTGTAGGCCTTCAAGAATGCTTCTTGCGCCAAATCGTCGCTCAGCGCAGCGTTGCCCAGCGTCTGGTGGAGCAGGAAGCGGCGCACGGCAGCCTGATGGCGCTGCACGAGCAGTCCGAAAGCCTGCCGGTTGCCATTGGTGGCCTGCTCAATCAGTTGTGTGTCGCTGGGCGTGGTCATGGTTGTTTACAGTTTCTTTTCGGGCATGATAATCCACAGCACGATGTAGCAGGGAATGCCGCAGAAGGCCGTGAAGAACGTGAGCAGCGCATAGGCTGCGCGCACTGCCGTTGGGTCGAAGTCGAAGTATTCCGCAATGCCGGCACATACGCCTGCAAACACGCGGTCGTTTGAGCGGTAAAGTCGTTTTGGTTCCATCGTTTTATGTTTTTGAAGTTTAATTATTATTATTATTATTCCGTGAGCGCTTGGCAATAAGGATGTTGCCCAAGCCGATGCAGGCCACGAGCACACCTACGCCGAAACCAATCTCGCCGGCCGTATAGCCCAAGAACACCATCAGGCCCACACCGAGGCAGAGCTGGCGAATGCCCTTCTGCCACACACTGTCGGGCGTAGGCACCTTCTCAGGCAGCAGGTTGTCGGGAATGGCCTGGCCGCTTTCCATGGCCTTTTCGGCCAGTCGGATGCGCTCCTTGCGGTTCTTATAGATGAAGTAGAACAGCACGAAGAGCACCAGCACGGGCGACAGCACGAAGAGAATGAACAGGACGGCCAGTACGAAGAGCATGCCGGCCAGGGAGTCGCCGTCCAAGCCGCTCATCATTTCCTTCATGATGCTTTTGGTGTTCATCTGGTTAATGATCTCTTCCGTCACTTCGTCTTTCACCTGCTCTTCAAAGGCGGTCTCGGCGCTATCCACGGCTGTGGTGTCGGAGAAGGCCTCGATAGAGTCGGGCTGCTGTGCGGTGGCGACAGCTTTCTGTTTAGCCACGTTGCCGGTGGCGTTCTGAGCCGACAACCCCAGTGTCAGCATCAGCGAAATTGCTACTAATAATTGTTTCATATTCAGCATTGTTTTTTGTTCTTTTTTCAGACGTTAGACGTCGCTAATGCAAAAAAAGTTGCAGGTTCTGCATTTTTCTTTAAAAAAAAGGTCAAAGGCGGAGAAAAAGCCTCTCTCGCCTTTGACCTTTCTGCTCTAAGCATCGGCAAACACGCGGCCGTCGCTCAGGGTGATGCTCAGTTTGGTGTATTCTGAGTGGAAATCGTTCTTTAGCCGGTCCAGATAGCGGGCGCTCTCCCACTTGCACATGGGCAGGTCGTGCAGCAGATAGTTGCCGCAGGTCTGTGGCTCGGTGGCCGGCACTTCCGTCTGCGTGAGTATCCACTCCAGACAGCAGATGGTCAGTCGGCGCATGTCCTCTACGGTGTAGTGGCCGGTCATGATGATGTACATGCCCGTCAGACAGCCCATGGGGCCTACGTAGACCACGTCGTCCTTGGCCTCGCTGTTGCGAAACCATGTGGCCATGAGGTGCTCCAGACTGTGCATGGCCGCCGGTGCCACGGCCGGCTCCTTGTTGGGCTCGGTGATGCGCAGGTCGAAGGTGGTGAAACCTCGGTCTTCGCGCGACACGTAGATGCCTGGCTTCAGCTGGGTGTGGTCGATGGTGAAACTCTGTATGACTTCCATAATGCAGCTTGGCTTATAAGATAGTTTCTACAAACATTTTCGTGGTCATGAACGAGTGCTGGGCCACGGTGTCCCAGAAGTTGTGGTACTGCGAGGCATCGGTGTCGCGCAGAGGAATGTCGCTGATGACGCGGAACGAGATGAACGGCACCTGGTTGATGTAACACGTCTGCGCAATGGCGCACGACTCCATGTCGACGGCCTTGGCCTCGGGGAAGAGGTCGACGATGCTGCGCATCTTCTCCTTCGAGTCTACAAACCAGTCGCCCGTGACGATGAGGCCCTTGTGCAGCTTCATGTCGGTCTGTTGCTTGGCCAGTTGGTCGGCCTTCTCCAAGAGCCACGGTTCCGTCTGGTAGCGGGCGGGCAGTCCCTGCACCTGTCCGTAGATGGTTGTGTCGTCAATGGCACGGCCGCAGTAGACGTCGTGGTAGCACAGTTCGCTGCTCACAATAATATCCTGGATGTTGATGTCGTCGCCATTGCCACCGGCACAGCCGCTGGAGACAATGACGTCGGGGTGGAACTCGTTGATCATGCGCTGGGCGCCGAGGGCAGCATTCACCTTGCCAATGCCGCATTTCTGCACCAGCACATTACCGTCGTTGAAAAGCGATTTGAGCTGATTCAGCTCCTTGTCCATCGCTACAATGATACCTATCTTCATGTCTTTTTGCTGATTTTGTCGGCAAAGATAATCATTTTTGAATGAAAAATTGTAATTTTGCAGACGAAAATAAAAAAAACTTGCAAGTAATATGACCAAAACCCTGAAACAATGGCTGCCCGATGTGCTGGCCGTTCTGCTCTTTGCCGTGTTGGCGTTTGCCTATTTCTTCCCCGCCGATATCGAGGGGCGTATACTCTTCCGACACGACTCCTCGGCCGGACGCGGTGCGGGCATTGAACTCTCGGAGTACCATCAGCGCACCGGCGAGACACCCCGCTGGACCAATGCCCTCTTCTCGGGCATGCCCACCTATCAGCTGGCACCGTCGTACGACAGCGCCAAACCTATGGACATGGCCGCCAAGGCCTACCACCTGTGGTTGCCCGACTATGTATGGTACGTGTTTGCCTACCTTTTAGGCTTCTATATCCTGCTACGCGCCTTCGACTTCCGACAGTCGCTCGCAGCGCTGGGCTCCATCATCTGGGCCTTCAGCACCTATTTCCTGATTATCATTGCGGCCGGCCACTTCTGGAAAGTGATGGCGCTGGCCTATCTGCCGCCTATGATTGCCGGCATTGTGCTGGCCTATAGGGGCAAATATCTGTGGGGCATGGTGGTCACTGCCATCTTTGCCGCCTTCGAGGTCAACGCCAACCACGTGCAGATGACCTACTACTACCTGTTCATCATCTTCTTCCTCATCGTCGGCTGGCTGGTGCAGGCCATCCGCGAAAAGCGCATGGCCCATTGGCTGAAAGCCACCGGCGCCTGCATCGTGGGCGGCCTGCTGGGCATTCTGCTCAACATCTCCAACCTCTACCACACGTGGCAGTATTCGCAGGAGACCATGCGCGGCAAGAGCGAGCTCGTGAAGAAGAGCAGCGGCAACCAGACCTCGTCGGGACTGGAGCGCGACTACATCACGCAGTGGTCGTATGGCATCGACGAGACGTGGACGCTGCTCGTGCCCAACGTCAAGGGCGGCGCCTCGTCGCCCCTGTCGGCAAACAAGACGGCTATGGAACACGCCGACAATACCTACCTGAGCATCTACCAGCAACTGGGCCAGTACTGGGGCGAACAGCCCATGACGATGGGCCCCGTCTATGTAGGTGCCTTCGTGCTCATGCTCTTCGTTTTGGGCCTGTTCATTGTCAGTGGTCCGGTGAAGTGGGCCCTGCTGGCTGCCACCGTGCTGAGCATCCTGCTGTCGTGGGGTAAGAACTTCATGGGCTTCACCGATTTCTTCATCGACTACGTGCCCATGTATGCCAAGTTCCGCACCGTGTCGTCTATTCTTGTCATCGCCGAGTTCACCATTCCGCTGCTGGCCATGCTGGCGCTGAAGAAGATTGTCGACGACCCGAAGGTGCTCAGCGGCAAGAACATGAAATACTTCTACGCCTCGTTTGCCCTCACCGGCGGTGTGGCGCTGCTCTTTGCGCTGATGCCCTCGGTGTTCTTCCCCAGCGTGGTGTCGTCGCAGGAGATGCAGGCCCTCAGTCAGTTGCCGGCCGAGCATATACAGCCGTTGCTGAAGAACCTCACTGAGATGCGCACAGCCATATTCACCGCCGACGCCTGGCGTTCATTCTTCATTGTGCTCATCGGTGCCATCACCTTATTAATATATAAGAGCGGCAAGCTGAAGACCAGTTACATGGTGGCCGTGCTGACGGTGCTCTGTCTGGTAGACCTATGGCCGGTGAACAAGCGCTATCTGAACGACGCGCTGTTTGTGGAGAAGACCCAACGCGACCAGGTGCAGCCCAAGACACCCACCGACGAGATGATTCTGCAAGACCAGGCGCTCGACTACCGCGTGCTCAACCTGGCCTCGAACACGTTCAATGAGAACGAGACCAGCTACTACCATAAGTCCATTGGTGGCTATCATGCTGCCAAGCTGCGCCGCTATCAGGAGCTCATCGACGCTCACATTGAGCCTGAGATGCAGCGCACCTTCCAAGCGCTGTCGAAGGCAGGCGGCGACATGACGAAGGTCAATGGCGACAGCATCTTCCCCGTGCTCAACATGCTCAACACCAAATACTTCATCCTGCCCCTGCAGAACGGTCAGACCGTGCCCTTGGAGAATCCTTATACCTACGGCAACGCCTGGCTCGTCGACGAGGTGAAGTATGTGGACAATGCCAACGAGGAACTCGACGGGGTGGGGCAGTACGACCTGCGCCATGTGGCCGTGGCCGACAAGAAGTTTGCCGACGTGCTCGGCCAGTCGAAGCAACAAGCCTCGGTGGGCATTGTGAAGATAACGTCGTACGACTGTAACCGCCTGACCTACGACGTCGAGACCGACAAAGGCGGCGTGGTGGTGTTCTCCGAAATCTACTATCCCGGCTGGACCGCAAAGGTCGACGGACAGCCCGTCGAGTTAGGACGCGTCGACTATGTATTGCGCGCCCTGCAGGTGTCGCCTGGCAAGCATCAGGTGGAGCTCGCCTTCTTCCCCAAGTCGGTGACCACCACCGAGACCATTGCCTATGTGGCACTCTTCGTCCTGCTCCTGCTCATTGCCGTTGCCTGCTACCTGTCGTGGCGGAAGCGGGAAGCATAAAGTCATGTGCAACTGAAAAAGCCTTTATCGATGAAAAAGCTTCTATCACTACCACCAAACTTGGTGACCAAGACCAGTACCGGCCAGACCGTCTTCCATGAAGTCACCCGTCTGCCGGAAGAAGAATATTTCTGTACATGCGACCCCGTAGGCCATCGCATCGGCAGCGGTGGCGGAACCACCTGGCTGCTCATGCAGGCCCATGAGGCTGAAGCACCGCAGCAGCCGTTCGACGCGTGGCTTGGCAGCGAGAAGCGCATCCTGCTTCATGCCGGCGGACAGAGTCGCCGACTGCCGTCGTATGCACCGTCGGGTAAGATTCTGACGCCCATCCCCGTTTTCCGTTGGGAGCGCGGCCAGCGGCTCGACCAAGACCTGCTCTCCCTGCAACTGCCCCTCTACGAGCGTCTGATGGAGAAGGCCCCCGACAGTCTGCACACCATGATTGTGAGCGGCGATGTACTCATCCGTGCCACGCAGCCGCTGCAACCCATTCCCGATGTCGACGTCGTGTGCTACGGTCTGTGGCTCGATGCCTCGATAGCCAAAGACCACGGTGTGTTCGTCAGCAGTCGCAAGTCGCCCCAGGTGCTGAAGCAGATGTTGCAGAAACCGTCGGTAGAACAGCTGAGCACGTTGCTGCGCGACCATTTCTACCTGACCGACATCGGCGTGTGGCTGCTCAGTGACCGTGCCGTCAAGTTGCTCATGAAGCGCAGTGCCGTCGATGGCAATCTGCAGCAGTTGAAGAACTACGACCTTTACAGCGAGTTTGGCTGCACCCTTGGTACCGACCCCATCATCGACGACCCCGAACTGCGCCAGCTGCGGGTGGCCGTGCTGCCCCTGCCTGGTGGCGAGTTCTACCATTTCGGCACCAGTCGCGAAATGATTTCCTCGACCTTGGCCGTTCAGAACCTTGTGAACGACCAGCGCAAAATCATGCACAACGACCGCAAGCCGCACCCCAGCATCTTTGTTCAGAATGCCGAAACCCACATTGCCTTCACCCCCGAGAACACCAATGTGTGGGTGGAGAACAGCTATATCGGTCCGAAGTGGAAACTCACCCACGACCATATCATCACCGGTGTGCCCAAGAACGACTGGGCACTCGAGCTGCAGCCCGGCGAGTGCATCGACGTAGTGCCCGTTGGCGAGAGCGGCTATGTGGTGCGTCGCTACCACATCGACGACCGCTTTGCCGGCGCCGAACAGCAAAAACCGCAGTTCCCGCTGGTGGAGAATCTAGATAGTCTAGAATCTATAGAAACTCTAGATAATCTAGATAATCTAGAGACTCTAGACCATCTAGACCATCTCCCGCTCCTCTCAGCCGAGGACATCAGCACCCGCGCAAATTTGCAGCGCCTGTTCCAGCAGCGCGAACAGTTCCGCGTGGGCAACTGGTCGGCGCTGGCCAAGAACTGGGAGCACAGCGTGTTCTACCAGCTCGACCTCGACCACGCCGCTGCCGACTTTGCCCGCCACCAGATACCCATGCCCGCCGAACTGCCGCAAGAGGCACCGCTCATGACGCGCATCCACGACGCCATGTTCCGCGGCGAGCGCGAACACGCCTTCGGACTTCTGCGCGAGGGTCTCACCGAAATGGTGCTGGCCGAGAAGCAGTCGCCCCGCAAGTCGGTCTACGACGACCAGATTGTGTGGGGCCGTTCGCCCGTGCGCATCGACCTGGCCGGCGGATGGACCGACACGCCGCCCTACTGCTTGCTCGAAGGCGGCAACGTGGTGAACATTGCTATTGAACTCAACGGACAACCGCCCCTGCAAACCTACGTGCGTCCTTGCAAAGAGCCACACATCATTCTGCGTAGCATCGACCTCGGCGCCTCCGAGGTGGTGGACACCTACGAGCAGTTGGCCGAATATAATAAGGTGGGCTCGCCCTTCTCTATTCCCAAGGCCGCACTGGTGTTGGCCGGTTTCCAGCCAGGCTTCTCGGCTCGGCAGTATCCGTCGTTGCGCGCACAGCTCGAAGACTTCGGCTGTGGCATCGAACTCACGCTGCTCTCGGCCATTCCTGCCGGCAGCGGATTGGGCACGAGCAGCATTCTGGCAGCCACCGTGCTGGGTGCTGTGGGCGACTTCTGCTCGCTGGCATGGGACAAGAACGAGATAGGGCGACGCACGCTGGTGCTCGAGCAGTTGCTCACCACGGGCGGCGGCTGGCAAGACCAGTTTGGCGGTGTGCTGGGCGGCGTGAAACTGTTGCAGACCAACCGCGGCTTCGAGCAGAACCCGCTGGTGCGCTGGTTGCCCAACGACCTCTTCACGCAGCCCGAGTACAAGTCGTGCCACCTGCTCTATTATACCGGCATCACCCGCACGGCCAAGCAGATTCTGGCCGAGATTGTGCGCCGCATGTTCCTCAACAACCGCGACGAACTACAAATTCTGCGCAGCATGCGCGAACATGCCCTCAATATGTATGAGACCATCCAACGGCAGGACTTCCAGCAGATGGGACGCCTCATTGCCCGCACGTGGCAGCAGAACCAGGCCATCGACAGCGGCACCAATCCTGCGCAGGTGCAGGCTATCACCCGATTGGTCGACGACCTCTGCCTGGGCTACAAACTGCCCGGTGCCGGTGGCGGCGGCTATCTCTACATGGTGGCCAAAGACCCCGAGGCCGCGGCCCGCATCAAGCAGATTATCGGCGAGAATCCGCAGAACCGCAACGCTCGCTTCGTCGACATGTCGCTCTCAACGACTGGTCTGCAGGTGAGCCGAAGTTAGTCAATTGAGAAATGAAAATTGATAATTGCGAAAGATGGAGTTTCGTACGCCAGTACAGATAGATAAACCGACGTTCAGCATCGAACCAATGGACGAGATGCTGTTCGTCGGTTCTTGTTTTGCCGACAGCATCGGGCGGCGCTTTCAGGAAGAGAAGTTTCCTGCGGTGGTCAATCCCTTCGGCACGATGTACAATCCCGTCTCGGTGCTGCACACGCTGGAGCGTTATGACGCCACGCCGCGCATTGTGTTCATCACGTTGGGCACCAACCACGTCTATCGGCTGAAGGCCACGGGCGAGATAGTAGACAACTGCCAGAAGCGGCCGCAGAGCCTCTTCACCGAGGAAGAACTGTCGGTAGACGCCTGTGCCGACTGCCTGCAGCGCATGGTCGACCTGCTGCGCGAGCGGCGCACCGACGTGCAGATAGTGTTCACCGTGAGTCCCATCCGCTATCGCAAGTATGGCTACCACGCAAGCCAGCTCAGCAAGGCCACCCTGCTGCTGGCCATCCATCAACTGCTCAATTCTCAATGCTCCGCTCGACCTCAGGTCGCTCGCAAGGCGAGAATTCTTAATGCTCAATTAACCTACTTCCCTGCCTACGAGCTTGTGCTCGACGAGTTGCGCGACTATCGCTTCTACGCATCCGACATGCTTCATCCCTCGGAGCAAGCCGTGGAGTATATTTGGGAAAAGCTTGTGGAGCACTACTTCTCGGCGCGTGCCCGCCAGTTTTTGGCCGACTGGCGCCCCGTGAAAGAAGCCCTTGGCCATAGACCTTTCAATCCCGACAGTGCACAGTATCAGCAATTCCTGACCGACACCCGCCGCAAGGCCGTCGAACTCTGCCAGAAATACCCTGGATTACGCATTGATTGATTTTTGCCTACCGCCGTTAGACAAAATTCATGTCACTAAAACGCTGGGTTTGGCGTGAAAAGTGGTGCATTTGCTTGCAAAGTTGGGAAAAACTGCGTATCTTTGCAACTATAAACAAGAATCAAGACAACCAGTATCAAGAAAAAATACTATGACCTACAGCATAGAAAAGGTGGCGACGCTCATTGGCGCACGCCGCTATGGCGAGGCCGAGGCCTCTATCGGGTGGCTGCTAACAGACAGTCGCTCACTTTGTTTTCCTGAACAGACACTCTTCTTCGCCCTGCGCACACAGCGCAACGACGGGCATCGCTACATTGCCGACCTCTATCACCGTGGCGTGCGCTCGTTTGTTGTCGAACAGGTGCCGCAAGACTGGCAGACGGCTTTCCCGCAGGCCAATTTCCTGCGCGTGCCGTCGCCGCTCGCCGCCCTACAACGACTGGCCGAGCGCCATCGCGACGAGTTCTCCATCCCCGTGGTGGGCATCACGGGTTCCAACGGCAAGACGTGGGTGAAGGAGTGGCTCTATCAGGTGATGCTGCCGTGGAAGAACGTCACCCGTTCGCCCCGCAGCTACAACTCGCAGATAGGCGTGCCCTTGTCGGTGTGGCTGCTCAACGAGCACTCAGAGATAGGTCTCTTTGAGGCCGGCATCAGCGAGCCAGGCGAGATGCTGGCCCTGCGCGACATCATACAGCCCACGGTGGGCGTCTTCACCTCGTTGGGCACAGCCCATCAGGAGAATTTCCGTTCGCGCGAAGAGAAGTGCCTGGAGAAACTGCAGCTCTTCCACGACACCGAAGCCATCGTCTATCCGTCTGACGACGACACCGTGAGCCGCTGCATCCGCCGTTCCAACTATCAGGGCGAGCGCATCGGCTGGAGCCGCTTCAACAAAGGTGCCGCCATGTATGTGGAAGTCGCCCCTCAGGCACCTGGCACGCTCGTCAAGTACACCTATAAAGACATCGCTGCCGAATACACCATCCCCTTCATCGACGAGGCGTCGATAGAAAACAGCATTGCCTGTGCCGCCACAGCCCTCTATCTCGGACTTTCGGCCGAACAGCTGGCCGAGCGCATGGCTAAGCTGGAGCCCATCGCCATGCGCCTGGAAGTGAAGCAGGGACAGCGCGGACTGACGCTCATCAACGACT
>CAMOTK010000011.1 GCA_946625715.1 uncultured Prevotella sp.
TCGAAGTAGATGCGGATGCCGTTGAGCTCGCTCTCGAAGTCGACACCGTGGTGGTGGAGCAGGTTGTAGGTGTAGGCGGCATCGCCACGAGCGGTGATGCTCTCAATGAAGTTGTTCTGCTGGTTCTTCTTGAGGTTCTTGTCCTTGGTGTTGCTCATCACCATCTCTGCAAACACGCGTGCAGGATAGGTGCGCGGCAGGCCCTCGTCGGAGAGCGTGATGGTGTAGAGGCGCGTCTCCTTCTTATCCAGGTCGGCCAGGAAGCAGAGCTCGTCGAACTGCTCGTCCTGATTCAGGTCGTCGAGCTGGCAAGGTATTTCTACGCCTTCCGTGGTGACCAGTGCCGACTGCACATCGCCGTAGGCCGAGAGGCTGATGACGACGGGCGCATCGGTGCGCGGCTGACTGGAAGGATTGGTTACAGACACGGTGATGGTTTGCTCGGCAGCAACCGAGAAACCGCAAATGGCCGTCAAGGCCAGAGAGAGTAGCATTTGTTTCATAGGTAGAGTCATTGATTTCTTATACAAATTTCACATAAATAAACGAGAAAGCACCCTAAACGTCGCTAAATTTTATCTTTTTTAGCTTAAAATTTTGTTTTTAAAATAATTTTTAGTAATTTTGCGGCAGATTTTAACAAAGCTCAACGTTTATTTATGCGTCGCATCTATACATTATGCTTTTGTGCCATGCTGGTATGCTTCGGCTGCCAGTGGCAAATGGCTCCTCACGACAGTGAGGCTGCCGACCGACGCATAGAGGTGAGCCGCTTCGACCGCATCGAGAGTCTCTACCTGACCACCGGCGACTTTTCAGCCATGCAGCAGATGAACACCTCCTACCCTGCTCAGACGCGCATGCTGATTGAAGACGTGCTGAAGCTGGGCCACGTGAACGACCCCGACATCAACACCAAATTTCTTACTTACTTCCAGGACAGCACGCTACAGCAGCTCATCGACGAGACGCAGCGCCAATATGCCAACATGGACGACCTGAACGAACAGCTGAACAACGCCTTCGACCAACTGAAGCAAGCCCTACCGGAACTGCCCACCCCACACATCTATGCGCAGATAAGCTCGTTCGACCAGAGCATTGTGGTGGGCGACAGCACGCTGGGCATCTCGCTCGACAAGTATCTGGGCGCCAACTATCCGCTCTACAAGAAGTTTGGCTACACCGACCGCCAACTGCGGACGATGACACGCGCGTTTATCGTGCCCGACTGTCTGAGCTTCTACCTGCTCAGTTGCTATCCGCTGGCGCCCGACTCGGTAGAGCAGCGCGAGACGCGCATGCTCCACATGGGGCGCATACAATGGGTAGTGAACACGGTGCTGCACCAGCAGGTGTTCAACAACGAGTTTGTGGAAAAAGCGGCTGCCTACATGAAGCAGCACCCCAAGACCTCGACCGAGGACTTGCTCACTTTGGCATGCTCTTGATGGTGATGTCGCGCTGCGGGAACGGTATCTCGATGCCAGCCGTGTTGAGCGCGTCGTAGATACACTTGAGCACATCGCTCATCACAAGACCTTTCTTCATTGCTTCCGACCAGACGAAGACCTTGAAGTCGACGCTCGAGTCGCCCATTCCCACCATGATGCAAACAGGACGCTTGCGCTTGTCGATGTTGGGGTGCTTCAGTGCGGCCACAGCCTCTTCCACCAACTTGGTCACGTCCTTCAGGTTCGACCCGTAGGCCACGCCGAAGGGCACGCCCACGCTGATGTAGCCGTGATTCTTCGTCAGATTCTTATAGTTCTTGGCAAAAAGCTGCGAGTTCTGGAAGGTGATGACCTCGCCGGCCAGCGACTCAATGCTGGTCGAGGTGTAGCTGATGCTCGACACCTTGCCCATGGTGCCGTCGACGTCAATCCAGTCGCCCACCTTGATGCGGCCGGCCATGAGCGAAGCTCCGTAGTAGATGTTCTCGATGATGTCTTTCGAAGCAAAACCGATACCCGTAGACAGACCGCCCGAGATGGCCAGCAGCCACGTGACGCTCACGTGGAGCCACGACAACGAGACGAGCAGCCACACGCCCCAGACGAGTACCTGAATGACGTTCTTGCCCATCACCTCGCGCGAAGCGGCCGTGGTGGGGTCGGTGGTCTCATAGTGCAGGCGCATGAAGGCCAGCACGGTGCTGCTGATGTAGGAGAAGATGAACCAGAGGTTGACCACCATCGTGAGCTTGATGATGCTCACCTGCAGGTTGTCGAGGTCGATGAAGTTGCGGTTGAACAGTGCCCAGCAGAGGTCGCCCAGATTGAACACGCCCGCTGCCCAGTAGATGCTGAGCATCACCGAGAGCACGGCCATGATGGGCAGCAGCACCTTATAGAGCAGATGGTAGAACCACGACTGCGAGATGGGCTTCTCCTCGAATCCGTGGCGCTCACCGTAGAGTTTCACGTAGCGCGACACGCAGGTGATGGTGAGCACACACGTGAGCTGCATAATCCACCAAATCAGAATCTGCACGGCCATCAGCGTATAGCCCATCCACGACGACACCACCGAGCCGATGAACACGGCCAGCGAGATGTAGGCGTAGAACATGTCCTGCCGGGGCACGTTCTGCTTATGTCGCCTGATGACGCTCCACTGCCAGAACATACATACGAGCAGAATGGGCGGGAAGAGCATGTTGACCAGTTCGTTGGGAATGAGGATGATGCGGAAGGCTATGACGAGGAAGCCTACGAGGACGAGCGGTGCATAGATGCGGAAAGCGCTCTTGATTTGGTCGCCCGTGACGCGCAACAGCAGCGACACGAGGATGACGCCCAGCAGCCAAGCATACTCGATGAGCAGGTCGCTGGCCATGATGATGAAGTTCTGCGAACCTACGTTGCGCACTAAGAACAGGATGATGGCAAAGGTGATGGTCGTGGTGGCCATCATGATGCAGGGGCGCTTCTTCTGGAACTCCTTGCTATGGAAGAAGCGGCCGCGCAACAGGCGGAAGGCCAACATGTTGAGACACGACGCCACGACGATATAGACACCGATGAGCAGGAACAGGCCGAAGATGATGCGGCTGTCCCACTGCGAGTTCTGCGTGGGGCGATACTTGTCGGCAATGGTCTCGCGGGTCTCTTTCACCTTATGGCCAAAGGAGCGCAAGATGCGGAAGTAGTCGTCGCTGCCGTTCTTGAAGATGCCCGTCTGTATTTCGTTGTAGCGCAGGTTGGCATAGTCGTTCAGGTGCTTCAGGCGTTGCTCCGTCAGTTCGTAGTAACGTATGTAGTCGCTAATCTGAGCGTGGTTGTCGGTCAGCGTGTTGCGAATGTTTGTAGCCAGCGTCAGACAGATGTTGCGGTCGGTCTGTGCCCGAGGGCTCATCATGCCTACGGGCATCGACTTCAGGCTCGACACGAGCGAGTCGTACTTGGCAATCTCTTCGTCGGTGGTCAGCAGAAACGAGCGGAAAGGCAACTGTTGCTGCTGGAAGTCCTGATACTGCGTGGTGGCCTCGTGGCAGGCATAGGTCATGTCGAACACATAGTTGGCTTTCTGCGAATAGAGCATCAGCGCGTTCTGGTTGGCCCGCTGCATGGTCTCCATAAGGTTGGAGAAAATCAGTTTGTTCTGCTCCTTACGCTCGTCGGCCATATCGGTCAACTGGTGGTGATAATCTATCAGTTCGGCACGCAGCACACTCAGCGTGTGCTCCAAGTCTTTCTCCTTCAGCACGGCATGGGCGTCGACCACAAAAGCCATGAGGACAAAGCATATCCAGAAGAATCTTTTTATCATCGGTGACTGTCGTTATAAAAATTCGGCCGCAAAGGTAATAAAAAATGAGGGAAGAACAAAATTTAGCGTCGTTTTTCTCGCTCAAACAGTGCTTTCCACTGCGGCATCACCTGCTCGGCAGCAAAGCGCTGGGCGGAAGCGATGGCGTGGCGGCCCATCGACTGGCGCAGGTCGGCGTCGCCCATCAGTCGGCAAAGGCTGTTGGCAAACTGCTGCTCATCGTCGGGCGCCACCAAGAGGCCGTCGACCTCGTGGTTGATAATCATCGAAGGGCCGAAGGGACAGTCGTAGGCCACCACCGGCAAGCCGCAGCTCATGGCCTCGGCAATGACCAGGCCGAAGGGTTCGAACAGCGAGGTAAGCATGAGCAGCGACGCAGAACAATAGACGTCGAAAATCTGGTCGGTGGGCGCATGCACGCTGATGTTCATCTGCAACGCCTCGGCGGCAGCGGCCACATCGTCGTCGCCCTCGCCGTAGATGTGCAGTTCCCAGTCGGGAAACTTAGGCCACACCTGCTGCCAGATGCTGAGGGCCGTCTGCACCCGCTTCTGATAGTCGAAGCGACCCACGAAGAGCACGCGCCGACTGGTGCCGTCGCTATAGCGCCCGGTGGTGTTCAGATGCACCATGTTGGGAATGGTCGTCACGTGACTGAAGTAGGCACGCCAGTCGGCCGCATCGCCATCGGTGAGCGCCACCAACTGCTGGGCCTGCGTCAGGGCGCGCAACAGCCGCTGCGAGCGAAGCTTTTCAATAAGCGTATCGTCCACAATAGTGCGCCGACAGATGGAGTGCGACTCGACAATGAGCGGCACGGGGCCTTTCAGTCGCACGAGCGTGTCGACGAAGTTGGCGGTGGTGCAAACAATGACGTCGGGGTCGATGGCCTTGAGCCGTTGGCGCAGCCGCTTTTCAAAACGGCGCTGCAACCACCAAGCCACCAACGGGCGGAGCAAGGGGTTGTAGTGGTACTGCTGATGGAAGCGGATGCCGAGGTCTTCGAGATGCACACGCTCGTCGAGCGCATAGGGCACGGGGTGCTGTCCCTGGTCGGTGGTGAGCATATAGACGTCGTAGCCATACATCGCCACCAGATGGTTCATCTTGTCGACGAGTATGCGCTCTATGCCGCCCCAGACGGCCAGCGAACGGAACACGTACAATACTTTCATCGCCGCTTCACCAGGTTATCGTCGGCATCGTCGTAGTGGTCGGTCTTGTAGAAGATGCGCCCGATGCCCTTCAGCTGCACCTTCACATGGTCGACGAAGCTGCGCCACATCGACTGGTTGCCAATGGTACCGTAGCCCGTGATGGCCTTGCAGCGCCTGTCGCGCACGAACTTGATTTTGCCATACTTCTTTAGCGCAAGGGCCATTGAGCCGTCCTCACCGCGGATAATGTCGACGCGGTATTCTTCCTTTCGACCCAACTCGGCATTGTAGGCAAAGACGAGGCCGCGGACGCTCAGCTCGGGGCGCTTGAAATGCTGTACCCAGAGGAACAGGTCGCGCGACAGCTCGAAGAGGCGCAGACTCAGTCGGCTGTGGTCGGCGTCGGGGAAGTAGCTCCATGTGGCAGACACGGCCACCACGCCTGGGCGCAAGAGCTGCTCAATCATCAGCTGGAAGTAGAGCGGCGGATAGAGTGTGTCGGCATCGACATCCATATAGAAGCGACCGCGGGCATGCTGCAGGCCGCACCGACGGGCGTAGCCGCAGGAGTGCTGATACTCTTTAAAATAAGGTATGCCCGACTGCTCATAGATTTCGGCCGTGCGGTCTTTCGAGTCGTTGTCGACGCCGATAATCTCGACGGGATACTTGCAGCTGATTTCGCTGATGGCCCACAAGCAGGCCTGCAGATGAGTCTCCTCGTTGTAGGCTATGATGACGATTGAGGCCAGCGGTTCCTGGCTCTGCAGGGCTGCCAGCCGTTGGCGTGTACCCGCAATCACGTCCTGCGGCACGTCGCTGAACGGCCGGTTATAAATGCTCAGATATTTGTCGTACCAGTTTGCCATAGTCTTCTCCTTTCTCTGCAAAGTTAGTCATTAGTGATTTTTTCAGGTAATTGAATCCAGCTGCCAAAGGTGTCATTCCATTCCCAAGGATTGAAAATGGTGAAACCAGCACTGGTCCACAAGGTCATCTCGCCGAAGTAGATGCGCTGACCAACCAAATAGAAGTCTACTCGGACGTGGGGCAAGCCCTTGGAGAGGATGGTAGCCAGCCGCTTCATCTCGTCGAATTGGGCGGGTTTCTCTGGCATGACATCAGCATTCAGGTCGCGCATTCTGATAGGCAAGTGATTCCAGTCCATATCGAAAAAGTCGGTTCGGGGATTGTCTGAACCGTCTTTCGAGACATACATCACTTTAGGTTCCCCATTGAAACAGAAAAACTTATAGTCGGTGATGGCCCCATCGCCGTCGGGGTCTACAAGCAACTGCTCGGCAATAATTGCCCGCTTGACATACTTATAGGGCCACTCACGCGTGTGCTTATAAGTGTCTTTCTGCAGTGCCTTCTCAAGTTTTCGCTTGGCAGCGGCCTTGTCGAAGGTGGCCTTGTCGCGACAGATGGCATTGCCACCGCTGTCGTGGGTCACTTTCAAGATGAACTGATTGGGCAACTGGTCGAAATCAATATCATCGAAATGGTCCCAAACGCCATAGCAGGGGACGATATACTGGTCGCCGATTCGCTCGGCCGCCCACTTTTTGGCAGTGTACTTGCCCACCATATCAGGAAAGTCGGGGCGCTTGTAGTACAGTTTCATCCACTGGCACTTCTCATTGTAGCCCTTAGGGTTCTTCAGATTCAGGAAATAGCCGTATTGGAAGAAAAAGTGTAGCCGCAGATAAAGCTCGTCGGGCCACAGCCAACAGGTGTGGTTGACAAGATAGTTGCCTATCATGCGGGGATGACGGATAAAGAAACCAACTGTATACATATTTTTATAATTGTTTTATATTCTGTGCATCATTTTACCTATGCCGGTCAAGGCCCACACACTGAGTTTTGGCGGCAAGGCCCCCAACAGCCAGAACACAAGGTGCTTCATCCGCTGCTGCGGGGCACAGAGTATCTCGCCGAGAGTCATGGGATGCCACATGATGTGCCGTATTTCAGCGTTGTTATACGGAATGTCGATATCGTTGCGCATTGCGAGGATACGACAAGCAAAGGAAAAGTCGTACATCAGCAGTACCGAGCACCGCTTGGCATAGTATGACTCACCTTTAAGCTCGGTGCGCCGCTTCTTCCGGTCGATGGCATCAATAGCCAGGTCCATGTACTGGCGACAGATGGCGTGAGTTCGTTTTGTTTTGAAGTCTTTCTTCCGTATGTAGTACTGATAGGTCACGTCGGGCAACAGAACCACCCGTGTGACATAGGTCGGCAGGTCGACCGTGTAGGTGAAGTCCTCGCCATAGCCGTGACCGACGGGCGTAATCCGCAAGTGGTTTCGACGGACGATGTCAATGTCGATAAGATAATTCCAATTCATGACCTGCACCCCCTGGTTATAAGCATATTCAGCATAGGCGTTTGGCTCTGTGAAGACCTGAAACGGATAGACTTCTGGGACGGCACGCTGATGGTCGCCGTCGACGTAGACGCGCTCAAAACTGCCATACACCAATTCCGCATGATATTTTGTGGCAGCCTGGTATAACAACTCAATGGTGTTGGGTGCTATGGTATCGTCGCCGTCGAGCGAGTAGAAGAAACGCCCACGGGCCTCAGCCATCATGCGGTTTCGCCCCTCGCCAATGCCCATATTGCAGGGCTGACGAAGTATTCGAATGTCTTTACCACGCGGATGATTCTGCTGGAACTCCTGAACAATGGCTATGGAACCATCTGTGCCACAATCATCGCAAACGAGAAACTCGATGCTATCAAAGGTCTGCGCCAGTGCCAGTTCTAATGTCTTGCGAATATACTTCTCGATATTAAACACTGGTATGCCTATCGTCACTTCATATTTATCTTTCATAACGCATTTTTCAGTTTAAAACAGTTTATAACACGCCTTTCTTTCTTCCTATAAACTTAATAATCGGAATGAAAAGTGCAGTAGGCAGATGGGCAATAAACCACAGACAAAAATTGCCCCAGAACTTTCGTCGGAACGACAAAACACGCTTGAGAGGCAACGGAAAGTGCATGTACTGATGCAACTCGCTATTGCTGATGGCTGGTACTATCTGATGTGCATGTTTCAGCACGTGGCACACAATATAGAAACTGTTCATCTCCAGATTGTAGCACATATAGGGAATATAGGGTTTCTCGCGCAGTTTCACGCACTGCCACTTCAAGTAGTCAATGGTCGACACGTTCTTCAGAATCTCTTCATGGTTGAGCTGTTCGCGATCCTGATAGTTCGACAGCGAATAGGGCCGGCACAGATAGTGGTAGGTCACGTCGGGCAGCAGCACGGCACGACGCACCCGTGTGACCAGCTCGTAGGTGAAAGCCATGTCTTCCCAGAACATGGCGTCGATGAAGCGCAGCTTGCTCTCACGCAGGAAAGTCAGGTCGATAAGGCAGTTGCACACCGACGTCTGGAACTTGCCATAGTTGCGGAAAGCATAGGTGGCAAGTTCGTACTCGTGGCGGAAGACCTGTTTGGTGTATTGAAACAGGAGCGAGGGTTCGGCATTGTTCACTTGGTCGACCTTCTCGTAGGAAGCATACACCACTTCGGCATGATGCTTCTTGATGGTGGTCAGCAGCAGTTCTATGGTGTTCGGCTCTATGACGTCGTCGGAATCCAAGAAATAGAGATAGCGTCCTTGGGCTTCTTCGATGAGACGGTTGCGCGAAGGTCCTACGCCTTTGTTGCCGTCGTTGTGCAGTATATGGATGTCCTTGCCACGGGGGTGGTGCTCCTGCAAGTCTTCTACAATGGCCAGCGACCCGTCGTTGCCGCAGTCGTCGACCACCAGAATCTCCAGTTGCTCGCAACTCTGGTTCAGCGCCGACAGCATTGTCTGCCGAATGTAGTCTTTCGACTTGTACAACGGGATGCCTATGGTTACTTCGTATGCCATATCTTTAGTTTTTCTCTGAGTTGCAAACTTCATTGAATAGCGCCTGCCACCGGGCTGCGATGGCATCAATGCGGAAGCGCTTCACATTTTCTCGGGCGGCCTGTCCCATCTGCTGGCGCAAAGAGGCGTCGGTCATAAGCCTTGAGAGCCCTTCGGCAAGCTTGTCGACATCGCCATCGGCAACGAGCAGGCCGTCTTGTCCGTCGGCGATAATTGAACGGGGGCCCCACTGACAGTCGAACGACACGACGGGCAGACCGCAAGCCATCGCCTCGACCAACATCATGCCAAAGCCTTCGAAGCGCGAACTGCACACCAGCAGGCTGCTTGCCAGATATTCTTTTTCGATATCGGAAGTGCGCCCGTGAAGCCGACAGCTGTCTTCGCTCAGTCCCAACGCCGCGCGCTGCTGTTCGTAGGGTGTGCGGTCGCCGTCGCCGAAGACGTCCAGATGCCAGTCGGGATGCTGTGCGGCCACTTTGGCCCACGCTTGTAACAGCAGGTCGTAGCCTTTCTCGTAGCAATAGCGGCCAACGGCTATGACGCGCTTCTCGGTCAGCTGACTGACGGTTTGCGGCTCGAATGTCAGCGGATTGGGAATATCGACCACGTGGTCGAGCTCTGCCCAGGCCTCACGGTCCTTGGCGGTCAAGACGACGAGACGGTCAAGACGGCGCACATCGTCGAGCAGGCGCCGCATCCAGAATTTCGAGAACCAGTGCTTCAGCCAGTTGCTGTTGGCACTTTCAAAGTTGCGATAGTGGGCCCGGTTGACGTGCAGTTCGCCCACTTTCCGGCTGCCGTCCTTGATATCGTTGATGAAATTGACCTCACGCCGCATCAAGCTGACAGTGATGTCAGGGCGCAGGCGCATCAGTTCGGCCGTCAGCAAACGCCGGTAGGTGCGCTGTTTCTTCAGGTATATCCAGATTTTCTTGATGAACGAACAAGTCCATAGCTCCTCGAAGTTGATGTCGAGGTTGACGACCTTAATCTTCTCCGACAGCGGATAGAACAGTGGCTTGTCCTTACCATCAGTCAGAACGATGGTGACATCGTAGCCAAAATGGTCGGCAAAATAGTTGGCCTTCAACGTCAAAACGCGTTCAACACCACCCGCCATATAGAGCGCTGGTGTCAGGAAAACCACCTTTAATGACTTGTTATTCATCAATAATTTGCTAATTTCTCCACAAAAGTACAAACAAAAGTTGGTAAAAACAAACTTTCTGCTTATTTTTGCAACATTATGAAACGAATTTGTTTTTTGGTCGACTCTATTTTTAGCATCGGCGGCGTGCAAAGGGTCACTGCCGTGATAGCTAAATCTTTAGCAACGGACTTCGATGTCACCATCATGACATTCGACCGTCCGGAAACTGAGGACACCACGCTGTATGGTCTTAACGAAGCCAACATCAGTTATCGTTTCGTAGCTTACCCACAAGTGGGAAAAGCCAAGAACTTCTGTTGCAAAGCCTACAGCGGTTTGTATCGGAAGCTGAGATTGCCCGGCCAATGGGCATCCGACCTCTATGCACGCAGCTCTTTCCCCAGCGAACGTCGCAACGCGCTCCTGCAGGCTCTGCAGGAAGGCCACTTCGACACCATCGTCGGTGTGCATGCTCCACTGGCCACACGTCTGGCTACCATGAAGTCACAACTGAAAGGCACGCGCTGCATCGGCTGGATTCACAATTCATTTGAAGCGCTCTTCGGTCCTACATCTTTATATATAGGTCCCGACCGCCGCCGTCACTACATTTACCAGTTCTGCAAGCTCGACGCCACGGTGCTGCTCTGCCGACACGATGCTGAGACGTATGCGCGCTACAGCAGCCGCTTCAAGCCTACCGTCATCTACAATCCGCTGACGCTCACACCGGGCGAGCCTTCCGACGGTACGTCGAAGCGATTCTTGGCCGTTGGCCGTTTTTCAAAGAAGCATAAGGGTTTCGACTTGCTCATCGATGCTTTCTACCTCTTTGCCAAAGAAAACAAGGAATGGAAACTCGACATTGTGGGCGAAGGACAGGAAGAGCCGCTCTACAGGGAGAAGATTGCAAAATACCACTTGGAAGACCGTATTGAGCTGCACCCATACACCAACCATATTCAAGACTACTACTCCAAGGCGCAGGTCTATGTGCTCTCTTCGCGTTGGGAAGGTTTTGGTCTGGTAATCATCGAGGCTATGGCCCATGGTCTGCCTATCGTGTCGAGCGACCTGCCCACAAGTCTGGAGCTCTTAGGCAAGCAGGGACTTTTCTTCCGCAATGGCAATGTCAGCGACCTTGCCCGCCAACTGCATGCAGCCACCAAACTCGACTGGCCAAAGATGTCGGCCGAAGCGCTCAAACATTCTGAGCACTTCCGTCTGTCCATCATTTCCCAGCAGTGGAAGGCTATTCTGTAGGCCAGACTTCCTCTATCACTTTCTGCATCTGTATTTTCCACGTGAGATGCGTCACCGTGCTGCGTATCTCCTGTGGCTGGAAATGGTGCGTGTCTACGAAATCAACAATCTGTTGCACATCGATAGGCGACTCGTCGGCCGGTGCTTTCAGCACATAGGGTTGGTGGTCGAAGTCGGCGTCTTGTTCGCTATAAATGAAGGGCAGGCCGCGAGTGGCATATTCGCGGTTCTTCAGCGTCTTGATGACCGTGATGCCGCTGCGATGACGGCCTAACGACCCAATAGCAAACTGGCTCTTGTTGAACACTTCGTCGAGCTGTTCGCCAAACAACTGTCCGTAGAAGACGACTTTGTCTTCGATGTGGTACTCGGCCAAGATTTGTTTGAAGTCATCCATATCGGTATGCCACACACCACCCACGACATGAAAGCGTACATCGCGCGGCTGAGCCGTATGCCGGTAATATTCGCCCAAACCACGCAGCAAGCGGTCGTAGGCATGCCAAAGATGCACTTCGGCCACGCCAATCAGGTTGATGGATGTGTCTTGAGGAAGTGTGGGACGGTGCAGGGGGATGGCATCGAAGTCGACACCATTGCTGATGCGGATGGTGCGCTGTCCGAAGATGCGCTCGGCATCGCTGAAGGTGACGATGGCGGCCATCTGGCGCGAGAGCGAGCAACGGAACAACTGGTCAATCTTCAGTTCCAGCCTTGTGAGGAAAGAGAAATGCGTGAACTCCTGGTCGTAGGGATAGGTGGGAATCTCCGTCACCGACTTGATGCCCAACTGGTTGAGACGCTTGAAGAAGCGCACCAGGACGGGACTGGCATTCTGGAAACAACGGGCATAGACAAACTGTATGCCGTTGAGCTTGCAATAGTCATAGACAGGACCGTAGTCGAAGCGCTGGCGCAAGCCTGCCAACTTGCCCCGTCCGTAATCGCGAATCACCACATCGTCGACATAGCGACAACGATGTCCAAGGGCGTCGAAGCCGTAATAGCACAGGTGCACTTCATGACCATTCTCACGCAAGCCCTTCACCTGATAGTGTATCTTCTTGCTGATGCCACTGGCCTCTGAAAAGCCGTGATAAATGAGGAACAGTATCTTCATTTTTTTTGAATTCTTTGCTGCAAAAGTATAAAAAAGTTTTGAAATATGCGGAGAAAATCGTACTTTTGTACATTGAAAGCTTAAAACTGATGGACAAAGACGAGATAAGAAACCGACTGAAGGACAGTCCGAAGCTAAAGAAACTGGCCGACTGGCTCATCATGAACCCCGTGGAAACGAGGCCTCGATGGTACGTGCGCCTCTTGGCTCCGCTCTATCAGCACCGCGGACGACACGCGAAGATTCACCGTTCGGCACGCATGGACACCCCACCCTATCGCCATTTCCACTTGGGCGACTATAGCGTGGTGGAGTCGTTTGCCTGCATCAACAATGCCGTGGGCGACGTCTGGATTGGCGACCACACGCGCATAGGGCTGCACAACACCATCATCGGGCCAGTGTCGATTGGCGACCACGTCAACCTGGCACAAGGCATCACCGTCACGGCGCTGAACCACAACTTCCAGAAGCGAGACCAACTTATTAGCCAACAAGGCATCAGTACAAAGAAAGTAACCATAGAAAACGATGTTTGGATAGGTGCCAACGCCGTCATATTGCCAGGCGTGACCATCGGTACCCACAGCGTCGTTGCTGCTGGCGCAATAGTCACCAAGGACGTTCCGCCCTACTCGTTGGTAGGCGGTGTGCCGGCAAAAATCCTGAAACAGCTATGATGAGAGTTCTTGAAGTCATCCGCCAAGGGCAGATAGGTGGCGGAGAATCCCACCTGCTCGACCTGATTTATTTCTTAGACAAAAGTCAAATCACGCCCATTTGTCTCTCGTTCACCGACGGTGAAATGATTCATCGCCTCAAAGAGATGGGCATCCAATGCCATATCATTGAGACCGAAAAGCCTTTCGACCTGAGTGTTCAGAAACAAATCAAGCAGCTCATCGTTGCCGAGAACATCCAGATTGTTCATGCGCACGGAAGCAGGGCGGCTTCCAACATTCTTTGGCCAACTAAAAGTCTGCACGTTCCGCTCATCTACACCGTCCACGGATGGAGCTTCCACGACGACCAGCCCCTGATAGTCAGGAAGCTCAGGGCACTGAGCGAAAAACTGATATGCCACTACTGCAACGAGGTGGTCTGTGTGTCGCAAAGCAATGCCGACACCGGGCGACGCGAATTTGGCCTGAGCAGTGCCAATGTCATTGAGAACGGCATCAACCTGGTGCGCTTCAACCCTTCCAAGAACTTTGAAGACCTGCGCCCGTCAATGGGCTTTGGCCCTTCCGACTTCCTCGTAGGCTTTATTGCACGATGTACGAAGCAGAAGAACCCGATAGGATTCTTGCAGGCACTGGCTTTAGCCCATGCTCAGAACCCCAACATCAAGGGCGTGTTTGTGGGCGAAGGCGATATGGATGCCGATGCTGACGCATTTATCAAAGCCAACAATATGGGTGCCTATCTCTTCCGCTCACCATTCAGAACCGACATTCCCGAGTTGTTGCACGCCATCAACCTCTACTGCCTGCCCAGCCTGTGGGAAGGTCTCTCGATTGCGCTGCTCGAAGCGATGGCTATGGGGAAAACGATTGTTGCCACGCCAACCGACGGGACAAGCGAACTGATTTGCGACAAGAAGAATGGTGTGGTCGTACCGTTCAACGACCAGCAAGCCCTTGCCGACGCGATGGTTGCGCTGGCTGAGTCGCCACAAGCCTGCGCCCAATATGGCGAGCAAGCCCGGAGTCTGGTAGAACAACGATTCGATGCAAAACGGGTGGCCGATGCCGTGACGGTGCTGTATCAGAACATGTTATAAGCAGTCGTCGGCGTCGAACAAACTAAGCGAGAAGTCCTGCTGCAGGGGCTTCTCTTCTTTTTCTTCCTGCTCCTCGCGGAAGTGGAGCATCATTTGGCGCGCATCGGCCGAGTGGCCCGTGTTCAGGCGATAAAAACCGCGACGACCTGTACTTTCGATGAGCGACTGCGCCGACTTGCTGTTCTTGAGCAGATACTGTTGCACATATTGGTGGATGTCCTGCAAGTTGGACGCCGCAAAAAGCGTGTTGCTCTGATTAAAGACATGCTTGGCCAGCGACTGAACGCTGATGCCGCGCTCACCCACCCTGAGAAGTATCTGCAATATCTGCTGGTCGTATGTCATATATGGTGTATCGAAAAAAGGGTTGGTAAGCTTCATTACCAACCCTTCATTATAGATCTTTCAGCTATTAAGCCAGCGTAACCTTGTTGTCGTCTGCGCTCTGCAGCTTGCCTTCCTTGAAGAGCCAACCCAGACCGAGCAGCGTCTCTTCCTCAGAAATCTTTGCAGCCTTTGCAATCTCGCTTACGCTGAGAGCCTTCTCGGCTGCTGCCAGTGCCTGATAAACATCTCCGGCCTTGAAACCAACATTCTCTGCATTCACTGCGATAACTGCCTTCTCGGCCTTCTTTGCGGCTGCCTTCTTAACGGGAGCTGCCTTTACTGCAGTAGCCTTAGTTTCTGTAGCCTTCTTCGTTGTTACTTTCTTTTCTGCCATAACTTTAAATTTTAATACTATTGAAGTGGATGTTTCTGTTATCCGCTGCAAAGGTATCTCATTTTTCTGTTATAACTATCTGGCTGTTAAGACTTTTTCAGAGAATGTCAATTATTCTTGATGTAAGTCAATCTTCAGCTGAAGTTCTTCCAACTGCTTGGGATCGAGCTCGCCAGGCGCATCGAGCATGACGTCGCGACCGCTGTTGTTCTTCGGGAAGGCGATGCAGTCGCGGATGCTGTCGAGACCAGCCATCAGGCTGACGAAACGATCGAGACCGAAAGCAAGGCCAGCATGAGGGGGTGCTCCGTACTTGAAGGCGTTGATAAGGAAGCCGAACTGAGCCATAGCACGCTCGGGGGTGAAGCCGAGAATCTCGAACATCTTCTCCTGCAGCTTGCCATCGTGGATACGGAGCGAACCGCCACCCACTTCTACGCCGTTGCACACGAAGTCGTAGGCCACGGCACGCACCTTGGCGGGATCGGTATCGAGCAAGGGGATATCGTCGGGGTTGGGCATGGTGAAGGGATGGTGTGTGGCCATGAGGCGCTGCTCCTCGTCGCTCCACTCGAACAGGGGGAAGTCGACAATCCAGAGGCATACAAACTTATCCTTGTCGCGCAGGCCGAGGCGCTCGCCCATCTCCAGGCGCAGGGTGCAGAGCTGCACACGGGTCTTGTTGGCATTGTCGCCCGAGAGAATCAGCACCAGGTCGCCGTCCTTGGCGCCCATCTGCTCCTTCAGCTTCTGCCATACCTCGGGCTCATAGAACTTGTCGACACTCGACTTCACGGTGCCGTCTTCGTTGAACTTCACATAGACCAAGCCCTTGGCGCCCACCTGCGGACGCTTTACGAAGTCGGTCAGCTGGTCGAGTTGCTTGCGGGTGTAGTTGGCACAGCCAGGCACGCAGATACCACCGATGTACTCGGCCTCGTTGAATACGGGGAACGAGCCGGTGCCCTTCAGCACGTCCATCAGCTCGACAAACTCCATGCCGAAGCGCAGGTCGGGCTTGTCGGAGCCGAAGCGACGCATGGCCTCATGCCACGTCATGCGCTGCAGCGGCGGCAGCTCGATGCCGCGCACCTCTTTGAACAGGTGACGGGCCAGGTCTTCAAACACCTGGAGCACGTCTTCCTGCTCCACAAACGACATTTCGCAGTCTATCTGTGTGAACTCGGGCTGACGGTCGGCGCGCAGGTCTTCATCGCGGAAGCACTTGGCAATCTGGAAGTAACGGTCGAAGCCACTGACCATGAGCAGCTGCTTCAGCGTCTGAGGCGACTGCGGCAGGGCATAGAACTGACCGGGATTCATGCGCGAGGGCACCACGAAGTCACGTGCACCTTCGGGCGTAGAACCGATGAGGATAGGTGTTTCCACCTCGATGAAGTTCAAGTTGTCGAGGAAGTTGCGGATGAGGATGGTCATGCGGTGGCGCAGTTCCAGATTCTTGCGCACGGCCGAGCGGCGCAGGTCGAGGTAGCGATACTTCATGCGGATGTCGTCGCCGCCGTCGGTCTGGTCTTCAATGGTGAACGGGGGCGTAAGGCTCTCGCTCAGAATGTTCAGCTGCTTGGCAAACACCTCTACGTCGCCCGTGGGCATCTTGGCGTTCTTCGACTGGCGCTCGCGCACCACGCCAACCACCTGAATACAGAACTCGCGGCCCAGCTTGTTGGCGCGCTCGGTCAGTTCGGCGTCGTCGCTTTCGTCGAATACAATCTGTGTGATACCATAGCGGTCGCGCAGGTCGACAAACGTCATGCCGCCCATCTTGCGGGTGCGCTGAACCCATCCGGCCAGCGTTGCCTGCTGACCAGCATCGGTGAGCCTCAGCTCACCACATGTCTTGCTTCTATACATAATTAATATATATTATATGTTTTTTCTTTTCGGAGTGCAAAGTTAGCATGTTTCGGCCGAACTGCAAAACAAATGTTATAAAAAAAATTAAATAAATCAGCTTTCCTTACATATTACGTGGGTAAATGATTAACTTTGCGGCGTCAAAACAATCAAAAAAAGAAAGGAAAAAAGATGAAAAAGCTGTTATTCATGTTCGCCCTGCTGCTCTCGGGCATGTCGGCCTCGGCTCAGGCCAAGATTGAATTCGACAAGCTGACACACGATTTTGGAAAGTTTACCGATACAACCGTCAAGTGCACCTTTACCTACACCAACGTAGGCGACCAGCCGCTGGTCATCCATCAGGCCATTGCCAGTTGCGGCTGCACCGTGCCCACCTACACCAAGGAGCCCGTGAAGCCGGGCGAGAAGGGCACTATCGAGGTGACCTACCACGGCAAGTTCTTCGGTCACTTCAAGAAGCCCATCGTGATTCGCACCAACGGCGCTGAAGACGTGGTACGCCTCTACATCGAAGGCACGATGGAAGACCCGAATCAGAAATAAAAACTATTTTCTTAATTAGTAATGAGTAATGAGTAATGAGTAATTAGTAATTATGATTACCTTAAACCTTGTGAAGGCAGAATCACCCGATTCTTCAGTCTGCATGTCTAATCATAATTACTCATTACTCATTACTAATTACTAATTACTCATTACTAATCATAATTACTCATTACTAATTACTCATTACTAATTACTAATTAAATTAAAACGAATAGCTGAATCCCAGCGACGAGTACTCCTTAAACTGCCAGTAGCCGAGCGAGTCGTCGCGCTTGTTGGCATCGTCGAAGCGCGGGAAGAGGAAGATGGTCGCCGTGATGAAGCGCGACACCTTCAGGTTGAACGTGTTTTCCCATTCAAACTCGAAGCGCTTGTACGACGTGAAGCCGTAGATGCGCGACTTCCACGTCACCACATCGTTCAGTTTCCACTCCAGCGATGCAGTCACCTGCGAACCGATGTCGAGCAGGAAGTGCTTGTTCTCCTCGATACCATAGCGCGAAGGGAACCACTGCGTCTGCTCGTCGTCGAACCACGAGCGCTTCACGTAGCGATAGTTCAGAGCCACAGGCGCCAGGTTGACCGTACCCGTCAGCTTCTTGTTCATCCACTCCACCTTGTAGTCCATACCGAGACCGACGTTCAGGTTCAGCGGCGACATAAAGGCCGAGTAGACCTTCGTGTCGTTGGCCTTCAGACCGTGGGTAAACTGCGTGTAGGCCAGCACCTGCAGCGTGTAGTACCACCTCTTCGAAGCCTGCAGGCCCACCTTTCCCGTGTAGCGAATCAGGTCTTCGTTCGACTTCACCTTGTGCACCTTGTCCGAGCGCGACGTCTGCATGCCTAACTTCAGTTCGAGCTTGTTGTCCCATTTCCAGTGCTGCTTGTTGTCGTAGTTGGCTTCGAGCGTCAGCGCGCCCACGGCCGAGTAGTTGCTCTCGCCGCCCTTATACCAGTTGCCGCTCACGAAGTTCTGCATGAACTGCAGGCTGCCATCGCCCTTAAACGTCCAGAACGAGGGCTTCGTCACCACCAACTGCATGGGCTCGTCTATCACCGGTGCCTCGGGCTGCGGCTCCACCTGCTCCACCAGCTCCACCTTCTGCACAATAGGCTCGTCAAGGTCGCTGCGCAGCGTGCCGCCTTCTTCCATCTGCGTCTCCGTGTTCTGAATCAGGTCCGGCCGCTTCAGGTAGATGTCCATGAGCGCCTTGTCGACGGCCTTTCCCACCTCGCCGGCCTCTTCCTCTGTGAGCGAGAGCTGGTGGCCGGCCACGGAGTGATAGAACGTCAGGGGCACAAACAGTCGGTACATCGGTGCCTTCACCGTATCATTCTCTTCTGCGGCCTGCACACCGAGTGCCATCAGGGCCGCTAAGCAAAAAGCAATTTTTCTCATAACTGCCTGCAAAGGTAGCGATTTGTTTTCATTCGTGCAAATTGTTATACGTAATTTGCACACGCGGGCACGTTTTTAATAGAA
>CAMOTK010000012.1 GCA_946625715.1 uncultured Prevotella sp.
ATTCGCAACTGAAGCTGTAGACGTCGATGATGCTGCCGCGCAGGGCAAACTGACCTGGCTCGTAGACGTAGTCGACCTCGCGGAAGCCGAAGCTATGGAGCGTCTGCTCAATGTCGGCCATGCTGATGGTCTGCCCCGCCTGCAGGGTCAGTGTGCGCTCGTCGAGCTGCCGCTTCGACACCACCATCTCGGCAATGGCCTCGGGATAGCTGACGATGAACTTTCCCCCCTCGGTAGCGGCCGTCGCGGGCGCCTCTTGCGACAGGGCGGCCAGCACCTCGGTGCGCAGAATCTCGCTGGCCGAGTCGCGCTGGGCATACTTGATGGCACGGCGGTAGCTCGACGGGAAGTAGAACACGCGCTCGGTGCCTAAAAGCTGACAGAGGTCGTGGTAGAAATAGCCGGCCTCGTCGGCATCTTGCAGGATGAAAAGCAGCGTCTGCCCTACTTTTCCACTCAGACAACTGAACACCATCGGGGCAGACGAGCCCAATAGACCCTCGAGGAAAACGGCGTGTGCCGACTTTTCCCCAACAGCCTTTGCCAGAGCCGCCACCTGCGGGTGTCTGGCATATAAGGAACGTAATTCTTCTATACCCATTTTGATAAATCGCTGCAAAGTTAGCAATTTTTAGCCACGAACCGTTCTGATTTCCAAAAAAATTGCTACCTTTGCACCGTAAATGCAGCAAAAAATGAACACTAGCGACAGCATCGTCATCATTCCGACCTACAACGAGAAGGAAAACATCGAGAAAATCATCCGTGCCGTGTTTGGCTTGGAGCAGAGTTTTCACATCATCATTATCGACGACGGCTCGCCCGACGGCACGGCGCAGATTGTGAAAAGCCTCATGGCCAGCGAGTTTGCCGACCGACTCTTCATCATCGAGCGCAGCGGCAAACTGGGACTGGGCACGGCCTACATTGCTGGGTTCAAATGGGCGCTCGAACACGACTACGACTACATCTTCGAAATGGACGCCGACTTCAGCCACGACCCCAACGACCTGCCGCGCCTCTATGCGGCCTGTGCACCAAAGACCGACGACAACCCCGAAGGGGGCTACGACCTCGCCATCGGCTCGCGCTACGTCTCGGGCGTCAACGTGGTCAACTGGCCCATTGGCCGCGTGCTCATGTCCTATTTCGCTTCGAAGTACGTGCGGCTGGTCACGGGCTTCAAGGTGCACGACACCACCGCGGGCTTCAAGTGCTATCGCCGCCGCGTGCTGCAGACCATCGAGCTCGACAAGATTCGCTTCAAGGGCTACGCCTTCCAGATTGAGATGAAGTTCACGGCCTACAAGATTGGCTTCAAAATCAAGGAGGTGCCCGTCATCTTCGTCAACCGTCGCGAGGGCACGAGCAAGATGTCGGGTGGCATCTTCGGCGAAGCCTTCTTCGGCGTCATGCGCCTGCGCTGGGACGGCTGGACACGCCGCTATCCCAAAATTGCAGAGGGATAGAAGAAGCCCTTTCACTTCGTCAGCCAAAGCCGCATGAGCAATTATTTATTTTGAATTATGCAAATCAAATAATTCAAAATGCATAATCCGACCGAGACCCCCGCTTGCTCCGACCGAGCCACCCGCTTGCTCCGACTGAGCCACCCGCTTGCTCCGACCTTGCAATTGGGAAGCAAATGTTAAAACACTAAATTAACATTGTTAAAACGCTGTATTAGCAGTGTTAAAACGCTATATTAACATTGTTAAAACGCTATACTGGTTTCGGCGACGAAAAATGCAAGTCACTTTATAAAAAAAAACGTCCGAATCTTTTGGCTGTTCCCCAAAAAAGGTTGTCGTAAGACACTAAGAAACAAAGGCGTAACAACAAAAAAACAATCGCGGGGACAGTCAACTGTTTCCGCGATTGTTATTGTCTTGCCCCATCTTTTCAAGCATCGTGGCATCGTTCATACGTGCATTCTTTACAAATTCAACAAAGATGGTGTCTTCGCTGACAGTATAGAGCAACTTGATTTCGCTGATAACCGGAATGCTGCGGTAGTCAATGCCTGTTGTCCGTGCGAGGTCGGCTTCATGTTTGCCTAAACCAGGAAAACTGGCAATGCGACGTGCAGTAGAACTTATCTGTGTCTTGAGACTGCGTAACTGCCGTTCTCCGAATTCTTCGATGGTGTACTCGAAAACCTCAGACAGACTCAGCAACGCAATAGGCGTCCACCGGATGCGTAAGTTCATAAACCTTGTCGTTCATAAAACGTTCAACCTCATCCATCGATAAGGTCTTACCTTCCATTACCTGAGCATGGCTTTGGTTCAGAATTGTTTTCAAAGCTTCGTTAGATTCCATATTGCTGCCGTTTTATTCAATGGTGCAAAGTTAAACATTTTCTTTGGATTGACAAAGAAAACTCCATGAAATTTAATCCCCATCCCAAACCACATATTCACGGCTGCGGTTCCAGGAAAGACTACACCACGCCGCGCATGGCAGACGCTATGCCCGCAACGCACGCATGGCGTTGAGCACGGCCAGCACGGTGACGCCTACATCGGCGAAGACGGCCATCCACATCGTGGCCATGCCGAAGGCGGCGAGCAGCAAGACGGCCACCTTCACGCCGATGGCAAAGGCCACGTTTTGACGGGCGATGCCAATGGTGCGGCGGGCCAGACGGATGGCCAGCGCTATCTTCGACGGCTGGTCGTCCATAAGCACCACGTCGGCGGCCTCGATGGCGGCATCGCTGCCCAAGCCACCCATAGCAATGCCCACGTCGGCACGGGCCAGCACGGGAGCGTCGTTGATGCCGTCGCCCACGAAGGCCACCTGTCTGTCGGCCGTTGTCAGCAGCTCTTCTACCCTACTCACCTTGTCGGCCGGCAGCAGTTCGGCGTGATATTCCGACAGCCCAAGCTCCTCGGCCACGGTCTTAGCCACCTCGCGGCGGTCGCCGGTGAGCATCACGGTGCGCCCGACGCCCAGCTGCCCAAGTTGGCGGATAGCCTCGGCACTGTCGGCCTTTATCTGGTCGTTGATAACGATATGACCGGCATACGTCCCGTTGATGGCCACATGGACGATGGTGCCCACGTGGGTGCAGTCGTGCCATTTGGCCCCGATGGCGTCCATCATGCGGGCATTGCCCACGCACACCAGGTCGTCGCCCACACGGGCCCGTATGCCCTGCCCTGCCACTTCCTCGACATCGCTCACGCGACAGCCGTCGGTGGCCTCGTCGGGGAAGGCGTCGCGCAGGGCGGCGCCGATGGGATGGGTGGAGAAGTGCTCCACGTGGGCGGCCAGATGGAGCAGGCGGTGCTCGTCGCACTGGTCGGGATGCACGGCTGTGACGGCAAACTTGCCGTGCGTCAGGGTGCCCGTCTTGTCGAACACCACGGTGCGCACCTGTGCCAGCACGTCCATGTAGTTGGCACCCTTGATGAGGATGCCGCGCCGCGAGGCGCCGCCGATGCCGCCAAAGAAGGTGAGCGGCACGCTGATGACCAGTGCGCAGGGGCACGACACCACAAGGAACATCAGGGCGCGATAGAGCCAGACGTTGAGCGCTTCGCTAAATGATAAATGATAAATGATAAATGATAATGTTGGAGGAATGAGGGCCAGGGCCAGGGCGGCAAACACCACCACGGGGGTGTAGATGCGGGCAAAGCGACTGATGAACGCCTCGCTCTTCGACTTATGGTCGGCGGCATGCTCCACGAGCGCAATGATTTTCGCCACGGTGCTCTCGCCATAGACCTTCGTGGTGCGCATGCGGATGACGCCCTGCAGGTTGACGCAGCCCGAGATGGCCTCGTCGCCCACGGTAGCCGCGCGTGGCTCGCTCTCGCCCGTCAGTGCCACGGTGTTCAGCATCGTCGAGCCCTCGACGATGACGCCGTCGAGCGGCACCTTCTCGCCCGGCCGCACCACAATGATGCTGCCCACCGCCACATCCTCAGGCGCCACATCGACAGTGGCCGCCGAGGGGTTCATCCCCTCTTCGGCGGGACCGAGGGGGGCTCTATGCACCACCTCAGGCCGAATGTCCATCAGGTGACTGATGCTCTTGCGGCTCTGCCCTTCGGCGTAGCCCTCAAACAGCTCGCCCACTTGGAAGAAGAGCATGACGAAGACGGCCTCGGGAAACTGCGTCGCGGCACCCGGCAGGAAACCGATGCAGAGGGCGCCGATGGTGGCCACCGACATGAGGAAATGCTCGTTGAACGCATCGCCGCCGGCCAAGCCCTCGGCTGCTTCCTTCAGCGTGTCGTGGCCGATGAGCAGGTAGGGCACGAGGTAGACGAGCAGCAGTTGCCAGGTGGCCAGCGCCATGTGGTGCTCTATCCAAACGGCCGCTACGAGCAGCAGGGCCGTCACACCTATTAATATTAGTTGCCGCTTCAAGCCGCCTTCGTGGTGCTCATGGTCATGTCCATGATGATGCTCATGATGGTGCTCATGATGTCCATGATGGTGCTCCTCGTGCGAGCAGCAACCGCCGCAATGATGTTCGTGATGATGTGCCATATACTTTGTCTTTTAATGATTTCTGGGTGCAAAGGTAAGAGAAAAGCCTTGCAACCCGGTTGCAAAACGACTTTTTAGCGTTAAACTATCGAAAAGCGAACGAAATTCGGCAATTATTGCGTAATTTTGCAGCCGTGAAACGCAAGTCGGTCATATTTCTGCTACTTTTCGCCTTCATTTTATCGATGGCGGGCGGACATTCGTTGCCCGACGGCGAAGAGCCCTCGGCGGCAAAAATGAAGCGCGACACGACCACGATGGACTCGTTGCAGTTGGCCATCTACAAGCACAACAAGGCCATCGACGACTCGCTCCGCATGGACTCGCTCAACCGCCAGCGCAAGAACGGCATCGACGCACCGGTGCAGTTTGCGGCCAACGACTCGCTGACCTACGAGGCTGCCTCGGGCCGAGCCCACCTCTTTGGCGATGCCCATGTGACGTATCAGAACATGGACCTCACGAGCGAAAAAATCTTCATGACGCTCGACTCCTCGCTGGTGCATGCCACGGGCGCCATCGACTCTACTACGGGCAAGAAGATCGGCATGCCCGTGTTCAAAATGGGCGCCGACACCTACGAGAGCGACACGATGGCCTTCAACTTCAAGACCAAGAAGGGCCTCATCTCGCAGGTCTACACTGAGCAGGAAGACGGCTTCCTGACCAGCGAACTCTCGAAGCGCGGCGCCAACGGCGAACTCTTCCTGCAGCACGGCCGCTACACCACGTGCGACGCCCCCCACCCCGACTTCTACTTAGCCCTCTCGCGAGCCAAGGTGCGCCCCGGCAAGGACGTCGTCTTCGGCCCGGCCTATCTGGTGGTGTGCGACGTGCCCCTGCCCTTGGCCGTGCCCTACGGTTTCTTCCCCTTCACGAAAAGCTATTCCAGCGGCTTCATCATGCCCACCTATGGCGACGAGACGTCGCGCGGCTTCTACCTGCGCGACGGCGGCTACTACTTTGCCATCAGCGACCGCATGGACCTGAAGCTCCTGGGCGAAATCTACACCAAGGGCTCATGGGGCATCTCGGCCACCTCGAACTACCGCAAGCGCTATAAGTACAGCGGCTCTATCAACGCCAGCTACCAGAGCACCGTGACGGGCGACAAGAACATGCCCGACTACTCGAAGAGCACCAGCTTCAAGATACAGTGGAGCCACCGCCAGGACCCCAAGGCCAACCCCTTCAGCACGTTCTCGGCCAGCGTGAACTTCGCCACGTCGAACTACGAGCAGAACAACCTCTCGTCGATGTACAACCCGCAGGCCATGACGCAGTCGACGCGCACCTCGTCGGTGAGCTACAGCACGGGCTTCTCCAGCCTGGGCATGACCCTTTCCACCACGATGAACCTGTCGCAGAACATGCGCGACTCTACGCTGAGCATCTCGTTCCCCGACCTGAACATCAACGTGGCGCGCTTCTACCCCTTCAAGCGCAAGAAGATGGTGGGCAAGGAGCGCTGGTACGAGAAAATCTCGCTCAGCTACACTGGCTATCTGACCAATAAAATCAATTCGAAGGAGAGCAAGGTGCTCCACTCGAACCTCATCAAGGACTGGAGCAACGGCATGTCGCACAAGATTCCCATCAGTGCCAACTTCTCGCTGTTCAACTACATCAACATCAATCCCAGCGTCAACTTCACCGACCGCATGTACACCCACAAGGTGGAGCGCTCGTGGGACACCGCTGCACAAAAGGAAAAGACCGACACCATCTATGGCTTCTACAACGTCTACGACTGGAACATGAGCGTGTCGGCATCGACCAAGCTGTATGGCTTCTTCATCCCCTCGCGCAAAATCTTCGGCGACAAGATTCAGGCCATACGCCACGTGCTCACGCCGTCTGTCAGCTTCAACTATGCACCCGACTTCGGTGCCGAGCGCTACGGCTACCACAAGACCTACCAGAAGACCGATGCCGACGGCAACGTGTCGCTCGTGTCCTACTCGCCCTACTCCGGCCAGGCCTTTGCACCGCCGGGCACGGGCAAGACGGGCAGCATCTCGATGTCGCTGTCGAACAATGTGGAGATGAAGGTCAAGAGCGACCAGGACTCTACGGGCTACAAGAAAATCAGCATCATCGACGAGCTGGGCCTGAGCATGAGCTACAACATGGCGGCCAAGGTGCGCCCGTGGAGCGACCTGACGGCCAACATACGCCTGAAGCTGACGCCCCGCTACACGTTCAACATGAACGCCGTCTTCGCTTCCTACGTCTACGAAGGCAACCAGGAAGAGGGCAGCATCGTGATTAGCGACCATAAGACCTACTGGTCGCAAGGCAAGATGGGCCGCTTCCAGGGCATGTCGCAGAACCTGAGCTACACGCTCGACAACAAGAAGGTGGCCGACTTCTTCAAATGGCTGCGCGGCGAGCGCGTCGACAAGAAGAAAAAGAACGACCAGAAGCGCGCCGACGAGGACGAAGAATACCTGAACGAGGCGGAGACCAACCTGGACCGCGACCTGGAAAAAGGCAAGTACGGCGCCAAGCGCGAAAACGCCGGCAAGGCCGAGACCGACGAAGACGGCTACATGGCCTTCTCGCTGCCGTGGTCGCTCAGCCTGGGCTACAGCATCAGCATGCGCGAGAACATCGACAAGTCGAAGTTCAACTGGAAGACCATGCGCTACCCCTACAAGTTCACGCAGAACCTGAACATCAGCGGCAACATACGCATCTCCGACGGCTGGAACATCACGTTCTCCTCGGGCTACGACTTCGAAAACAAGAAGATTTCCATGACCACAGCCTCGCTCAGCCGCGACCTGCACTGCTTCAACATGTCGTGCTCGGTGGTGCTGTCGCCCTACACCAGCTATAACTTCTCGTTCCGCTGCAACGCCGCCACACTGACCGACGCCCTGAAGTACGACAAGCGCTCGAGCTACTCAAATTCGGTACAGTGGTATTAAAAATTGTTTAATTCTTTCGCTTTTCATTTTCTTTTCGTATATTTGCTGACGAAAAAGAAACCAATCTACTATTAACCAATAACAAAATTACACGTATGAAAGACTTAAAGATGTACATCAACGGACGGTTCTGCGAGAGCCGCAGTGGTAAATGGATTAACGTTTTGAACCCCTCAACCGAAGAGGTTATCAGCCGCCAGCCGGAAGGCACCATCGAAGACGTCAACGAGGCACTCGACGCCGCCCGCGCCGCCCAGAAGCAGTGGGCCAAGACTCCGGCCATTGAGCGTGCACAGTATCTGCTGAAGATGGCAGAAGGCATCAAGAAGCGCCAGAACGAGTTCACCGAAATCATCATGCGCGAGCAGGGCAAGACCCGCAACTGGGCTGCCATCGAGGTGGGCGCCACCATCAGCTACTTTGAATACATGGCCTCGTTTGCCCGTCACATCGAGGGCGAAATCATTCCCAGCGACCGTCCCAACGAAACCATATTCCTGGCCAAGAAGCCCATCGGCGTCGTAGCCGGCATCTTGCCCTGGAACTTCCCCTTCTTCCTCATTGCCCGCAAGGCCGGTGCCGCCCTCATTGCCGGTTGCACCATCGTCATCAAGCCCAGCCAGCTGACGCCCGAGAACTGCACCGAGTTTGCCAAGGTGGTCGACGAGACAGGCCTGCCCGCAGGCGTCATCAACATCGTGACGGGCAAGGGCTCGGTCATCGGCAACGAGATGGCCGGAAGCCCGAAGATTGACATCGTCTCGGTGACGGGTTCGGTCAGCGCCGGCGAGAGCATCATGGCTGCTGCCTCGAAGAACATCACCAAGGTGAGCCTCGAGCTCGGCGGCAAAGCCCCTGCCATCGTGATGAAGGACGCCGACCTGGAGCGTGCTGCCCAGTGGATTGTCGACAGCCGCATTGGCAACAACGGCCAGATTTGCAACAACGCCGAGCGCGTGTATGTACAGAAAGAGGTGAAGGCCGAGTTTACGAAGATTCTCGTAGAGAAGATGAAGGCCGTGAAGGTGGGCGACCCCTGCGCCGACGAGAGCGTCGACATGGGCCCGCTGGTAGAACAGCGCGCACTGGAGAGCGTCACCGAGAAGGTGGAGCGTGCCATCAAACAGGGTGCCAAGCTGCTGTGCGGCGGTCACCGCGTAGGCGAGAAGGGCTACTTCTATGCCGCCACCGTGCTCGACAACTGCCGTCAGGACATGGACATCATCCATGAGGAGACCTTCGGTCCCGTGATTCCACTCGTAGAGTTCGACACCATCGACCAGGCCATTGCCTTTGCCAACGACTGCGAGTACGGTCTGGCATCGAGCATCTTCACCAAGGACCTCAACATTGCCACGAAGGCCTGCCGCGAACTGGAGTTCGGCGAGACCTACATCAACCGCGAGCACTTCGAGGCCATCCAGGGCTTCCATGCCGGCATGAAGAAGTCGGGCATCGGCGGTGCCGACGGTAAGCACGGCGTCGACGAATACCTCGTCACCCACGTGACCTATCTGGACACGTACGAAGACATGTAAGTTTTATTGAGAATTGAGAATTGAAAATTGAGAATTGAAAATTGACAATTCCTTAACATGAAGATAGGATTGTTTATTCCTTGCTACGTCGATGCGCTCTACCCAGAGGTAGGCGTGTCGACGTATCGTTTATTGCGCAGTCTGGGGCTCGACGTCGACTACCCCGAGAAGCAGACCTGCTGCGGACAGCCTATGGGCAATGCGGGCTTTGAGCGCATGGCCGTGCCCTTGGCCGAGAAGTACGACGAACTGTTTGCGCCCTACGACTACGTGGTGGCGCCGTCGGCCAGTTGTGCCGCCTACGTGCGCTGCTTCCATCCCAACCTGATGAAGGAGAAGACGTGTGCCGCTGCGCAGAAGACAATGGACGTGGTAGAGTTCCTGCACGACGTGCTGAAGGTGGAAAGTCTGCCCGCCAAGTTTCCCCACAAGGTGAGTGTCCACAACTCGTGCCACGGTGTGCGCGAGCTGGGCCTGTCATCGCCCTCGGAGCGCAACGTGCCCCAGTTCAACAAAATCATCGACCTGCTGCGCCTGGTCGACGGCATCGAGATAGTAGAGCCCGAGCGCCCCGACGAGTGCTGCGGTTTCGGCGGCATGTTTGCCGTTGAGGAACAAGCCGTCTCGGCCCGCATGGGCTTGGAGAAGGTGCGCCGCCACATGGCCACGGGTGCCGAATACGTGACGGGCCCCGACTCGTCGTGCCTGATGCACATGCAGGGCGTGGCCAAGAAACAGGGGCTCGACATCCAGTTCATCCATGTTGTTCAAATATTAGCTGCCGGCCTATGAGTACACGACATTCAAAAGCTGCAGAGAGCTATCTGCAGAACGACAGCGTGGTGAGTCGCCACGACAAGACTTTCTTCGGCGTGCGCCAGAAGCGCGACAACATGGCCAAGGCTCTGCCCGAATGGGAAGACCTGCGCGAGGCCGCCAGCCAAATCAAGAAGCACACGGCCACCCATCTGGCCGACTATTTGGAGCAGTTTGAGGCCAACGCCGTGAAAAACGGCGTCTGCGTGCACTGGGCCGAGGATGCCGATGAATACAACCGTATTGTGCAGGACATTCTGAAGAGCCACCAGGTGAAAAAGGTGGTGAAGAGCAAGAGCATGCTCACCGAGGAGTGCCACCTGAACGAGCACTTGCAGGCTGCGGGCTTCGACGTGGTGGAAACCGACTTGGGCGAGCGCATCCTGCAGCTCATGCACCTGGCGCCCAGCCACATCGTAATGCCGGCCCTGCACGTTCACCGCGAGGAGATAGGCAACTGCTTCCGCAAACTGATACCCGACTTCGACGTGATTGCCAAGAGCTACGGCCCTGAACTGCCGCAAGACCCCAACGACCCCACATTTCTTACCTACGTGGCACGCATGCACCTGCGCCAGCAGTTTGCCGAGGCGGAGTGCGGCATGACGGGCGCCAACTTCGGCATTGCCGAGACGGGCGACGTGGTGGTGTGTACCAACGAGGGCAACGCCGACATGTCGACCAGTATTCCCAAGCTCCACATCGTGTCGATGGGCATCGAGAAGCTCATCCCCAACTACGAGGCTATGGGCGTGTTCCAACGCCTGCTGGCCCGCTGCGGCACCGGCCAGGAGACCACCGTCTACACCAGTCACTTCCGCGGTCCGCGCCCCGGCGGCGAGATGCACATCGTGCTCGTCGACAACGGGCGCAGCAGCATCTTGGGCAACGCCGAGCACTGGCAGACGCTGAAGTGCATGCGCTGCGGTGCCTGCATGAACACGTGCCCCGTCTATCGCCGTTCGGCAGGCTACAGCTACACCTACTTCATTCCAGGCCCCATCGGCATCAACCTGGGCATGCTGCGCGACAAGCGGAAGTACAGCGACAACGTGTCGGCCTGCTCGCTCTGCTGCTCGTGCGACAATGTCTGTCCCGTGAAGGTCGACCTCTCGAGCCAAATCTACCGTTGGCGCCAAGAGCTCGATGCGCTGGGCAAGGCCGACCCGATGAAGAAGCTGATGTCGCAAGGCATGAGCGTGCTCTTTGGCCATCCGGCCGTCTACACCGGAGCACTGCGCCTCTCACCGATGGTCAACTGGATACCCGGGCCCCTCATCAGCCTGCCCGTGAACCCCTGGACCTACGGCCACGAAATGATGAAGTTCCCCAAAAAGTCGTTCCACCAGCTCTGGAAGGAGAAAAAGCTATGAGTGCAAAAGAGAATATACTGAACCATCTGCGCCAAAACACGCGCGAGACTTACGACCTGCCTGACCTGAGCACACTGAAGCCGACAACGTTCGACGACCCCGTGGCTGAGTTCTGCAAGAAAACCACAACGACAGCGGGCGCCCGACTGATAGAGCTGCCGGCCGACGGCGACCTGAACGCGGCCGTCCGCCAGGCCTACCCCGATGCCAAGGTCGTGGCCAGCAATCTGGCGGGCATCGATGCACAGCTCAACCCCGACACTGTCGACGACGTGCGCCAACTGATGGGCGTCGACGTAGGCGTCGTCGAGGGTTGCATCGGCGTGGCCGAGAACGCTTGCATCTGGATTCCGCAGCAAATGAAGGAGAAGGCCGTGTGCTTCGCCTCGCAACAACTGGTCATCGTGCTCCGTCGCGAGGCCATCGTGAACAACATGCACGAGGCTTACGCCCGCATCGGCGCGTCGAAAGACTACTTCCAGCAGTACAAGTTTGGCACCTTTATCAGCGGGCCCAGCAAGACGGCCGACATCGAGTCGGCTCTCGTCTACGGTGCTCAGGCTGCCCGCGGCGTCACCGTAGTGCTAGTGAAGTAGTTGCTGAGCGCGCTGAAGGGCAATGTTGATGTGCGAACAAATGTTGTCTGCGCCCACCAGTGTGTCGAAACCTGCCTTGTGGAGCGTGGAGCTGACTGCCGGGTTGACGCCCGAGAGCACAATCTGAATGCCCTCGCGCTGCGACATCAGGCAGAGGTTGGTCAGGTTGTGAATGCCCGTAGAGTCGACAAACGGCACCTTACGCATGCGGATGATGCGCACCTTCGGACGCTGATGGCGCAGGGCGCCCATGATTTCCTCAAACTTATTGCCGGCACCGAAGAAGTAGGGGCCGTTGATTTCGTAGACCTCCACGCCCTCGGGGATGGTCAGGTGCTCCAGGTTGCCCATCTGGAAGTCGCTGTCTTCCTGTTCGGGGTCAATCTCTTCGCTGATGACGCGCACGTCGGTGGTCTCAGCCATGCGGCGCATGAAGAGCAGACAGGCGCAGATGAGTCCCACCTCAATAGCAATGGTGAGGTCGAACACGATGGTCAGCAGGAAGGTGACCCAGAGCACGATGACGTCGCTCTTAGGGTTGTGCATAATGTTGACAAACGAACGCCAGCCACACATGTTATAGCTCACGACAACGAGCACGCCGGCCAGACAAGCCATCGGGATATACTGCGCCAGCGGCATGAAGAACAGGAAGATGAGCAACAGCACGGCGGCGTGAACGATGCCGGCAATGGGCGAGCGGCCGCCGTTGTTGATGTTGGTCATGGTGCGGGCAATGGCACCCGTGGCCGGTATGCCGCCAAAGAGTGGCGAAGCCAGGTTGGCCAAGCCTTGGGCTATCAGTTCGGTGTTGGAGTTATGGTGGTCGCCTATCACACCGTCGGCCACCGTGGCCGAGAGCAGGCTCTCGATGGCGCCCAGGATGGCAATGGTGATGGCGGGCGTGACCAGCAGTTTGATGGTGTCCCACGACATTTCTGGCACGGCGGCGCCTGGCAGCGTATTGCTAATAGAGAAGCGGTCGCCAATGGTCTCTATCGACGTCACACCGGCATATTGGCGCAGCAGCAGTGCGGCCACCGTCATCAGAATGATAGCCACCAGCGAACCAGGAATCTTCTTCGACACCTTCGGCGTGAGCGCAATGACGACCACGCTCAGCAGACCCACGGCCGCACTCCACGGGTCGACGGTCTGCACGTGACTGCCATAGGCAATCCATTTCTCAACGAAGTCGGCCGGAACGTTGTCGATGGTCATGCCCAGCAGGTCTTTCACCTGAGTGGTGAAGATGGTCACGGCAATACCACTGGTGAAGCCCACGATGATGGGATAAGGAATGTACTTGATGATGGTGCCCAGATGGAGCACGCCAAACATGATGAGAAACACGCCGGCCATGAGTGTGGCAATGGCCAAGCCTTCCATGCCGTACTGCTGGATGACGCCATAAATAATAATAATGAATGCGCCCGTAGGTCCGCCAATCTGAACCTTCGAGCCGCCAAAGACCGAAATAATCAGTCCGGCCACAATGGCGGTGATGATGCCCTTTTCAGGCGTCACGCCCGAAGCAATGCCAAAGGCAATGGCCAGCGGAAGGGCCACGATGCCTACAATAAGACCTGCCATGAGGTCGCGCGAAAAATCCTGTCGCGAATAGTGCTTCAACGTCTGAAGCAACTTGGGTTTAAAGTCTAATTTTTTATCCATAATGCGCTGCAAAGGTAGGAAAAAAGTTAATAATCGCAAAAGAAAGTAACAAGTAATTGGAAAAACCACTATCTTTGCCGACGTATATCAAGAGAAAGCATTTTAACTTTTTTATTAACTAAACGTATGAAAAAGATTTTATTTATGGCGATGGCTGCCGTAGCCATCAGTTTCGCATCGTGTGGCAATAAGGCTGCACAGCAGGAAGCAGCCGAAGTGGCTGACTCAGTAGAGGTAGTTGACGTAGACGCTGCTGCCCAGGACATCATTTCGCAGTTGCAGAGTGGCGACGCTTCGGCCGTTCAGACGGCTCTCGAGGCTGCCAAGGCCAAGGCTGCCGAGTTGATTGCCAGCAACCCCGACGCTGCCAAGGAGTATCTGGAGAAGGTACAGACCTACGTGAAGGAGAATGCTGAGAAGATTAAGGCCGTGGTGGGCGACAACGCTGCCGCTGCTGCCGCTCTGGCTGGCTTCACCGAGGCTCCTGCCGAGACCATCATCAACACGCTGCAGTCGACGCTGACCAACGGCGAAACTGCTGCCGAGGCCACCAAGGCTGCTGCCGAGGGTACCGTCGAAGCTGCCAAGGCTGCTCCTGAGGCTGTCAAGGCTGCTGCCGAACAGAAGGCACAGGAAGTGAAGGCTGCTGCCGAGCAGAAGGCCAACGAGGCTGTAGACAACGCCAAGAAGAAGACCAACGAGGCCATTGACAACGCCGCCAACGACGCTGCCAACAAGCTGAAGAAGGGCCTGGGTCTCTAAATCCATACCATTTTCGCTGAACAAAACGGGGCATTCGTTGAACGAATTTGCCCCGTTTTTAGTAAATGCTTACCTTTGTCTTCGTAATCACACGTATTTAATAACCAAATTAAAAAACTGTTGGAACTATGATGAAAAAGGCAATGACTTATATGATGCTTCTCGCATCAATCGTGGTGGCAACCTGCTGCACCGCCGACAGCGTGACTGACGACGAAGGCTCCGCCTCCACATGGGAAGGCGAAACGACGTATGCTACCAATACCGGCACACTGGCCGACAACAACGTTGCCGTGGTTTGGACCTCAGAGGGTGCAACGGTCGACGTGGCCAACAACATCAGCAGTCTGGTGAAGGCCACCATCACCGGCGGACACGTCTGCCTGCTGGCCGACCCGTCGCTGGCCGAGGAAGTGACCTACACCCTCTCGGGCACCAGCACCGACGGCTCGTTCTACATGGATGGCGAGTACAAGGCTACCTTCGTGCTCAACGGACTGACGCTCACCAGCAACCGCACCGACAGCGCTGCCATCAACATCCGCGACGGCAAGCGCATCGCCATAGCACTGGCCGACGGTACCGTCAACACCCTGCAGGACCGCTCCGGCGGCTCGCACAAGGCCTGCATGATGGTCAACGGCCACACGGAGTTTCAGGGTAGTGGCACGCTCAACCTTACGGGTAAGACTGCCCACGCCTTCTGGGGCGACGAGTATGTGGAGCTGAAGAAGTCGACGGGCACCATCAACGTGAAGAGTGCCGTGACCGACGGGTTCAACATCAACCAGTACTTCTACATGAAGGGGGGCGTCATCAACATCGACGGTTCTGTGGGCGACGACGGCATTGCCGTGCAACTGACCGACGACGCTTCCGACGAGCAGAACGGCCAGGTCATCATCGACGACGGTACGCTGAACATCAGCGTGACAGGCAGTTCGGCCAAGGCTCTCAAGAGCGAAGGTGCCATGACCATCAACGGCGGCACGCTCACGCTGTCGTCATCCAAGAACGAGGCCATCGAGAGCGAGAGCACACTGACCATCAACGGCGGCTACGTCTATACTCAGGCTTCCGACGACGCCATCAACTCGGCCAGCCACCTGACCATCAACGGCGGCTACGTCATGGGCTACTCTACGGGCAACGACGGCATCGATGCCAACGGCAACATGTACATCAAGGGCGGCACCGTCTATGCTATCTGTGCCGGTGGAGCCGAGGTGGCCCTCGATGCCAACACCGAAGGCGGCTACAAGCTCTACGTCCAGGGGGGCAACGTTATTGCCATCGGCGGACTGGAGAGGGGTGCTTCGCTCTCGCAGAGCTGCTATCAGGCCTCGTCGTGGAGCATAAACACCTGGTACTCGCTGACCAACGGCACTGAGACCATCGCCTTCAAGACCCCGTCGTCGGGCGGCAACGGCCTCGTACTGAGCGCCTCGTCGCAGCCCACAGTCCTTTCGGGCGTCAGCACCAGCAACGGCACCACCATCCTCAACAACATGATGGTCGTCAGTCCCACCGTCTCGGGCGGCAGCAGCGTCTCGCTCTCCACCTACTCTGGCGGCAACGGCATGGGTCCCGGCATGGGTCCCGGCGGTCGCTGGTAAGTGAAACAACAAAACAAGAATCCTACAAAACAGCGCACTATGAATAAGAAAAAAATCTTGATGAGCACCGCGCTCCTCGCAGCAGGACTGACGGCCCAGGCCGAGTCCTACACCTACCTGAACATCGAGAAGACCGACGGTACGGCTGCCTCTATCACCGCTGTGGGCACCACCATCAGCTTTGCCAACGGCATGCTGACGGCCCAGAACGGCACCGAGACCCTCACGTTTGCACTGAGCGAAGTGAGCAACATGTTCTTCTCGAACGAACTGAACGCCACCGGCATCAGCGCCACCCTCACCGGGCTGCCTGCCGACAACCAGGGCCAGTCACAGGCCGACGGCATCTACAACCTACAGGGCCAGCGCATAGGCGACCTCAGCAGTCGCAACACCCTGCGCCGCGGCATCTATATCATCAGACAAAACGGAAACTCAACCAAGACATTCGTCAAATGAAACGCCAACTGCTTATCATCTTCGCCATGCTGCTCACGGCCGCCGTGCCCGCACTGGCCATCAGCAACAATACCGTCGAGATTGTCTACAACGGCTCTACTGCTACTGTGACCATCGCATCGAACATTCAGAACTACGTCACCGTGAGCAGCGGCACGTCGTCGCACGTCGTGCTGACTCAGGCCGACACCTTCGCCGGTGTCGACCCCACGACCGCCAACACCGACGGCGAAATCACCTACTCGCTCTCGGGCACCAGCTCCGACGGCTCGTTCACGCTCAACGGTTCCTACAAGTGTGTTGTGGCCCTCAACGACCTGACGCTCCACAACACTGCCGGCCCCGCCCTCATCCTGCTCAATGGCAAGCGTGTTGAGGTCAGCGCCAAGAACGGCACAACCAACACCCTGAGCGACGCCGTGCTCTACGACACCGACGGCACCACCCTACTCTACAACGGCTGCATACACTGCAAGGGCCATCTGAAGCTGAAGGGCAAGGGCACGCTCAACGTCACGGGCAATGCCGCACACGCCATCTACAGCAAGGAGTACTGTGAGGTGAAGAACTGCACCGTCAACGTCACAAAGGCTGTCAAGGACGGTCTGCACTGCAAGGAGTACTTCCTCATGGAGAGCGGCACGCTGAACATTGCCAACACCGGCGACGACGCCCTGCAGGTGGAGTATGCCAACGACGTCATCACGGCCGAAACTACCGACCACGAAGACGAGAACACCGGCAACTTCTACCAGACTGCCGGCACGCTGACCTTCCAGAGCTTCGGCGGCTATGCCATCAAGGCCGACGGCACCATCCGCTACGACGGCGGTTCGCGCAACTTCGACTCGTCGAAGACGCTCGTCAGCGCCGGCATCGACGGCTTGAAAGCCAGCACGGTCGAGAACGGCGAAACCGTGGTCTACGACCTGCGCGGTCGGGTTGTGCCCGCCACTCAGAGCCTTACGAAGGGCATCTATATCGTCAAGAACGGCACCAAGGCTACAAAGAAATACGTAAAGTAATACAAAAATCACTGAAACACAATGAAACACACCATCCTTATCTCAATAGGGCTGCTTATGGCAGCAACCGCCGGTCGGGCTCAAACGCTGAACGTGGTGACGGGCAACGTCACGACACAGTTCAGCGCCGACCAGGCCGGCAAGATGGCTTACAGCGACAACGGTGCCTCGCTGACCATCAACGGAAAAACCTACAACACCAGCGACATCACGCAGATGTATGTAGACGAAAGCAGCGTCACCGACAATGCCGTGAAGGTGGCCTACAACGGCACGACTGCCAGCGTCACCATCGCCGGCAACATTGCCGCCCAAATGACGGCCGTGGTGAAGAACGCCCACGTGGCCCTCTACCAGGCCGACGACGTGGCCGACGAAATCACCTACACCCTCTCGGGCACCAGTACCGACGGTTCGTTCTACATGGACGGTGAGTACAAGTGCACCATCGCCCTCAACGGCCTGACACTGCACAACCCCGACAGTGCGGCCATCAACATCCGCGACGGCAAGCGCATCGGCGTGCTGCTCACCGACGGCACCACCAACACCCTCACCGACGGCAAGAACGGTTCGCAGAAAGCCTGCTTCGCCGTGAAGGGCCACGCCGAGTTCACTGGCGGCGGCACGCTCAACATCACGGGCAACACGGCTCATGCCTTCTGGGGCAAGGAGTATGTGCAACTGAAGAAGAAGACGGGCACCATCAACGTCCTTGGGGCTGTGAACGACGGCTTCAACGTCAACCAATACTTCCTGCAGAACGGCGGCACGGTCAGCATCAAGGGCGTGGGCGACGACGGCATTGCCGTGAGCTACAAAACGGATGACAACGACCAGATTATTCCCCTCACGGAAGATGCTGACAACACTGGTTCGATGACCATCAACGGCGGCACGCTCACCGTAGCCGTCACAGCAGCCGACTCGAAGGGCCTGAAGACCGAAGGTGTCATGACCTTCAACGACGGCACCATCACCGTGACCAACACCGGCACCAGCACCAGTTCCGGCGGCAACCGTCCTGGCGGCGGTGGTGGCTGGGGCGGCTGGGGAGGCTGGGGCGGTTCGTCCTCATCGTCTACCAGCAGTGCTTCGAAGGCCATCAAGGCCGAAGGCGCCCTCACCATCGCCGGCGGCACCATCTACGCCACGGCCAGCAGCCACGAGGCCATCGAGTCGAAGAGTACTATCGACATCACCGGCGGCACCGTCTATGCCCAGTCGTCCGACGACGCCATCAATGCGGCCAGCCACTTCACCATCAGCGGCGGCACCGTCATGGGCTACTCTACGGGCAACGACGGTCTCGACGCCAACGGCAACATGTACATCAAGGGCGGCACCGTCTATGCTATCTGTGCCGGTG
>CAMOTK010000013.1 GCA_946625715.1 uncultured Prevotella sp.
CGACGAGCCTCACAGCCAAGCTGCCACAGAGGGCACAGCCGCGTTCGCGTGCCGTGCGGCGCATCCATGCAAGGGCGAGCGAGCGGTCTTCGTCTTCGGCCTTGTCTTGTTCGGTGGTCACGAAGCCCGTGGCCCACATCTCGGGCAGCACGTAGAGGTCGGCGTGGGGTTGCTGGTCGATGAGACGCTCGGCCCTCAGGATGTTCTCTGCGGGCTGTCCCCACGCAATGTCGAGTTGTATCAGTGAAACTTTCATAAGTAGAAATCGTTGGTAAGCTGTTGGTACCATTCCGAGCGCATGCCCGGCGCGTCTTCGATGATGCCCACCGTTTGCTCCAGCACGGCCCCATGCTTGCGGAAGGCCAGCAGTGCGCGCTTCGGGGCTTTCCTTGGGGTGGTCTTCACCAGGCACTCGCGCACTTTGAACAAACCAGCTAGCGCGGCTTCACATTCTATGCGTCTCTGGGCGTCGGCTGGGACCACTACCGAGAATTCACCCTCGTCGGCAAGCAAGCGGCATGCAGCCGCTATCAGCTGTCGGTAGCTGAGTGCTGTGGTGTGGCGAGCCAGCGTGCGCTGACTATCGGGCGACGTAAGCGAGCGCTCGAAGTACGGCGGATTGGCCACGATGGCGTCGAAGGGTGCCGCCTCAAAGTTATTGATGTCGGCCAGCTCAATGCTGATGCGCTCAAGGAACGGACTTGCCGTCACATTCTCCTGCGCCTGACTGACTGCCGCTGCATCGATGTCGACGCCTACCACCTGCGCCTCGACAAACCGCTGTGCCATCATCAGAGCCACAAGCCCCGTGCCAGTACCGATGTCGAGTATGCGCTGACCGCCCCTGGCCCACGCCCCAAGCAGTGTTCCGTCGGTGCCCACCTTCATGGCGCATCCAGCCTGCCGCACCGTAAACTGTTTGAATTGAAAATAGTCGTGCATCGCTATTACGATTACGGATGCGCTGCAGCACTCCCATAAGTTTTCACCATATCGGCAGCCTGTGGATGGCCCAGACGCTCGGCTTCCTTGAGTTGTGCCATACCCTCGGTTTTCTGACCGGTCTGACAGAGGGCAATGCCGAGCATGAGGTGCGCATCGGGCGCATCGGGCTTAAGCCGCAAATAGGCACGAGCCGTCTCGGCAGCCTCAGCAAAGAGCCGCACGCGCAGTTGTAGCGAGGCCTTTTCGGCCAGATAGCCCGTTTCTTCGGGATTGAGCGCTATGGCGCGGTCGAGGTCGGCCAAGGCCAAGGGAAACATTCTTCCGGCTATTTCGGCCTGCGAGCGCACCTCATAGAAAGCAGCGGTAAGACCAGTAGGCATTAGCGCCTCGTATTCGTTCAGGTCGCCTACAGCCTCACGATAGCGCTGATGGTCGATGAGCGCCTGTGCACGTGCCAGCAGATAGGGTGCCACCTCTTTCAGATAGGGTTTCTGATACTGCGCCACACACGAGTCAAGCAGCGCCATATAGGCCGTGGAGTCGCCCATTTGCAACTGACAGTTGGCGGCCTCGTAGAACACTTCTGCCGAGCGGAGCGTCGTTTGGTTGGTGGCCATGAAAAGTTCGTAGGCATCGGCATACTGGTGCTGAGCGTAGCGCACCAAGCCTTCGTGGTGCTGATACAGGGGCAGTGGGTTTGCCTGGCGGGCGGCCTGCACCTCGCTGAGGGCACGGTCGAGCGTCCAGTCGGCAAAAGCCTCAGCATCGTAGACACACTTCAGATAGACCAGGCGCGAATATTGGTAGTGGGTTTCGTCTTGCTTGGCAGGTATCTTCAGCGCGGCCTGCAAGTCGCGGTCGGCTTCGGCATAGCGGTGGGCAGCTGCATGACGCTGGGCTCGAGTGACGTAACCATCGGGCTCGTCGGGAAACTTTGCGATAAAGTCGTCGAGCAGTTGCATATAGCGTGCCTCGTCCATCTGCGGCGAAGCCAGATAGAGCATCACCGAAGCTTGTCGGACATCATCAGGCAGGTCGCTCTTGATGCCAATGGCCTTCAGAGCCGGATCATTCAAGCTGAAGCTCGTGATGTGCAGGCTCTGCGCATAAGCAGCCCCCACGGCATAGCAGAGTGTGTCGACTTCTGAGAGAGGGCGCTGCACGATGCCCACAACCTCGCCCTCGTCGTTAAGCAGCGGCGTGCCAGTCTTGCTCACATCAGTGCGCATGGCAAGAGTATAGTATTGATAGTTGTCCTTCACGGTTTCCACCTTACGCACAGGACCTTCCACCACGTTACGCACGTCGCGATAGCCCATCGTCCACAGGCGCGTGCCTACGGTCTGTGGGGCGCCCACCACAAGGGCAGCAAACTTCTTGCCCTCGACGCGGAATTTAGCCACATCGTAGGTGTCGTCGGCACCAAGCATCGACACCACAGCATGTTCCTTGCCCTGAGCGTCAATCACGATGGCCCGCTGGGCACCGCGGAAGGGTTGCCAGGCACTCACGGCCACACCGTCGTCGCCAATGAAGAAGCCCGAAGAGCTGCCTATCAGCTGGCCTTTGTCGTCAAAAGTCTTTAGGGTAAACACGGCCTTCGTGGCCTTCTTCACCCACGAGGGCTGGGCGTGCAAGCCTGCGGCTACGAGCACCGCCCCTATCAATATCAGTAGTCTGTTTCTCATCATTTCTTTTTTAATAACTCTTTGGCATTCTCGATGGCGGCGGCAGAAACGCTGCTGCCACTGAGCATCTGCGCTATCTCGCCCACCCGCTCCTCGTCGGAGAGCAGCAGCATGCGCGTGGCCGTGCCCTGGGCGGTTTCTTCCTTATATACTTTATAATGCGTGGTGCCGCGGGCAGCAATCTGAGGCAGGTGGGTGATGCTGATGACCTGACGGTCTTGAGCGCCCATCTCGGCCATCATGGCGGCCATCTGCTCGGCAATCTTGCCGCTCACGCCGGTGTCTATTTCGTCGAAGATGATGGTGGGCAACTTCACCGCACCACTAATCATGGCCTTCAGCGAGAGCATCACGCGGGCAATCTCGCCGCCGCTGGCTACTTCGGACACGGGCTGCAGGGCTGTCGACGTGTTGGCGCTGAAGAGAAACGACACGCTGTCTTGACCTTCGGCACTCAGCTGGCGCGACTCTATCTTGATTTCAAACCGCACCTTCGGCATGCCTAAGGGCACAAGGCGCTCGCGCAGAGCCTGCTCAATGGTTTTGGCTGCCTTCTGGCGCAGGCGCGTCAGCACGTCAGCTTTCTTGCCGCAGGTCTGCCTGAGCTGTTCGCACAGGGTCGTCTGAGCCTGCAGCGCTTCGTCGCCGTTCTCCACTTTGGCCAGCTCCTCGCCCAGTCGTTCGCGCTCGGCAATAAGAGCATCCACCGTCTCTACGCGATACTTCTTCTCAAGTTCATACAGGCGGTCGAGGCGCTGTTCAATGCGGTCGAGCTCGGCGGGGTCGAAGTCTACGTCGCCGACCATCGTCGACACTTCGCCTGCTATGTCTTTCAGTTCTATGTGGCAGCTCTCCATGCGCGCAGCCAACTCTTCGGCGGCAGGCAGCACGCGCTCGATACCACGCAAGGCCGTTGCTGCCTGGCGCAGGCGCCCCACGATGCCGCCCTGTTCGTCGGAGAGGGCGCTGTCGGCGGTGTAGAGGGCACTTTTGATATCCTCGGCGTGGTTCATCTTGTCGCGCTGCTGCTCCAGTTCTTCCTGTTCACCGGCCTGCAGGTTGGCGGCTGCGAGTTCATCGTACTGGAACTGCATAAAGTCTACGTTCTTTCGGGCGTCGTCTATCTCATTCCTGAGCGACTCCAAACGTGCGTTAGCCTCGCGATAAGCAGCAAAGGCCTCGCGGTAGTCGGCCAATTGAGCCTCGTCGTGGGCAATGATGTCGACCACGCTCAGCTGGAAGTCGTGCTTGCTGAGCAATAGGTTCTGGTGCTGACTGTGTACGTCGACCAGCCGTTCGCCCAGTTCCTTCAGTAATGCCAGCGACACGGGCGTGTCGTTGATGAAAGCACGGCTCTTGCCGGCAGCCGTCAGTTCGCGGCGCACGATGGTGTCCTGAGCGTCGTAATCGATATCGTTCTGCGCAAAAAAGTCGTGCATATCATAGCGCGAAAGGTCGAAGTGGGCCTCTATCACGCAGCGGTCGGCGCCCTGTTTCAGCGTTTTTAGGTCGGCACGCTGTCCTAAGAGCAGGCCGATGGCGCCCAGGACGATGCTCTTGCCCGCACCCGTTTCACCGGTAATCACGGAGAAGCCCGGGTGGAACTGCATGTTGAGCTCGTCGATGAGCGTAAAGTTCCTAATATACAGTTGTCGTAGCATATCGGTTGTCTTGGTTCAAAAAACTTTGCAAAGTTAGTCATTTCCCACGACTTTGACGCGCTTTTAGAGAACATTAACGCGGCAACGTTTGGAAAAGCCCCACAAAAGCAGTACCTTTGCAGAAAGAATAAAAACACAATCGGCATGAAACGACTATTGGCCATACTGGCACTCGGATGTCTTGGCCACATGACAATGAACGCTAAAAACAAAACCATAGAGCTGAAGGTCGTAGAAACGAGCGACGTGCACGGATGCTTTTTCCCTTACGACTTCATGGAGCGTAAACCCCTGAAAGGCACGCTCACACGCGTGAGCTCCTACGTCAACCGACTGCGACAAACTCATGGCAACCGCGTGCTGCTCGTTGACAACGGCGACATACTGCAAGGACAGCCCATCTGCTACTTCTCCAACTTTATCGACCGCGAAAGCCCCAACGTGGCCGCCGAGGTTACCAACTACATGAAATACGACGCACAGACGCTCGGTAACCACGACATAGAAACAGGACACGCCGTCTACGACAAGTGGATTGGTGAGGTCGACTGCCCCATGCTCGGTGCCAATATCATCGACACGAAGACAGGCAAACCTTACGTGAAGCCCTACACCATCCTGGAGCGCGACGGTGTGCGCATAGCCATTCTCGGTATGCTCACGCCCGCCATTCCCTGTTGGCTAAGCGAGAGCCTGTGGCAGGGTCTGGCCTTTGGCGAGATGGTGAACTCTGCACGCTATTGGATGAACTACCTGCAGGAGCACGAGCACCCGCACTTGGTCTTCGGCCTCTTACACAGCGGATGGGACGGTGGCATCAAGACGCCTGAATACGACGAGGATGCCGCCCAACGGGTGGCCCGCGAGGTGCCGGGCTTCGATGTGGTCTTCTTCGGTCACGACCATAAGGTTCGCCAGGAGTGGGTGGTCAACACGGCCGGCCAGCGTGTGCTCTGTCTCGATCCTTCGTGCAATGCCATCAATGTGGCACAGGCCAACATCACCGTCGAACTCGACCAGCGCGGACAACTGGTGAAGAAGATTGTCGACGGCGAAATCTACAATGTCTGCAACGAGCCCGTCGACGAGCAGATGCTCAGCCACTTTGAGCCTACGCTGAAGAAGGTGAGGGAGTTTGTGGAACGTAAGGTGGGCGTCTTCGAGAAGACCATCTCCACACGCGACTGCTTCTTCGGCCCGTCGGCCTTTACCGACTTCATCCTCGACCTGCAACTGCAAATCACCGGAGCCGACATCTCGTTCAACGCACCGCTCAACTTCGATATGACCATCGAGAAAGGGCCCGTCTACATGAGCGACATGTTCAAGCTCTACCGCTACGAGAACCAAATCTACGTCATGATGCTCTCGGGCGAGGAGATTCGCAAGCACCTCGAGATGAGCTACGACCTCTGGGTGAACACCATGCGGTCGCCCGACGACCATATCATGCTGCTCAACGACGACGCCAACACCGACATGCAGCGCTACGGCTTCAAGAACCTAACGTTCAACTTCGACTCGGCAGCGGGCATTGACTATGAGGTCGACGTCACAAAACCCGACGGACAGAAGGTGCGCATACTCCAGATGAGCAACGGACAACCCTTCGACGAGAAGAAAATGTATCGCGTGGCCGTCAATAGCTACCGCGGCAATGGTGGCGGCGAACTGCTCACACGCGGTGCCGGCATCCCGAAAGAGGAACTGCAAAAGCGCATAGTCTATCAGAGCGAGCTCGACCAGCGCTACTACCTCATGAAGGAGATTGAACGCCTGGGCACCGTCTGTCCGAAAGCCCACAACAATTGGCGGTTCGTGCCCGAAGCGTGGACACGCGAAGCGCTCAAACGCGACCGTAAACTCATTTTCAAAGAATAATAATACAAGGAAATGCAAACTTACTACTTCGTCTTCTGCAAGGACGACATCATGCTCGAACGGATGCCCGACGGCTCCTACACCATACCTTTTCAAGAGACACCACCCACGGAACTGAAACCCTGGACTACGCTACTCAACATTGCACCGCTCGGCGGCCACGAAGTGAAGACCTACCGCATAGACGCACCCATCGTAGGCCACGAACGCTACGAGATGTGCCCGTTGCGGCAGAGCTACTATAAGCTCACTGCCCCACTCTATCTGAAGGCCGGTAAATGTGCCGAACTGCTCTACTGGGACCAGAACACAAAGTTCTGTGGCGTGTGTGGCGGTCCGATGAAACTACACACCGACATTTCCAAGCGTTGCGAGCACTGCGGCAAAGAGGTGTGGCCGCTATTGGCCACAGCCATCATCGTGCTCATTCATCGCAACGACGAGGTGTTGCTCGTCAGAGCCAAGAACTTTCGAACCGACTTCTACGGTCTTGTGGCAGGTTTTGTCGAAACGGGCGAAACGCTCGAAGAGGCAGTCTGTCGCGAAGCCCTCGAAGAGACGGGCATCCGTATCAAGAACGTGCGCTATTTCGCCAGTCAACCCTGGCCCTATCCGTGCGGATTGATGGTAGGCTTCAATGCCGACTACGACGGCGGCGAGATTCATCTGCAGAAAGAGGAGATAGCCAAAGGTGGTTGGTTTAGAAAGGACAACCTGCCGCGAATACCCGAAAAACTCTCGATTGCACGCATGTTGCTCGATGCGTGGCTCGAAGAAGAAAGGTAAAAAGCTGATTACTTCACCACCGACATCGACAATTCGCCGCCAATCGTGATATCGTTTGACACCATATAGCAACTGGCACCATCGGGTATGCACAACGTGGCATAGAAATGGAAGCCCTTTGCATCGACATTCACATACTGCATATTGCCTAAGATGGCCTGTTCCAAAAACGCCTCAGGAACCATCTGTGCAAACATCTTCTTGGTAAAGTCTTTCGAGAACAACTGACGGTTGCCCTGAAACAGGCTGATGTGGATGATATTGTCGTAATACACATTCTCCACACCTACGCCTTCATCGTTATAGGCAGTCTTCGACACTTTGTACTTCGTGGGATTCACAGCAATATACCAATGATAGCGCTCACCATCATAGTACACCACCGAGTCGCGCTTCACCACCTCGGTCACACTCAGCACCTGAGGCACATCGTGGGTGAAGACCATTGCGTCTTCAGGATTATCGCTCTTCACTAGCTTCACCACATCGCCCATCTGATTCTTAAACACGAAGAGATGGGCGGTTTGCTGTTCTATATGGTAGTGCTGCCGACCGAGAATCAGCGTGTCGTCTACAATCTTGAAGTAAGCAGGCACACTCGTAGAATCGGGATAGAAGATGGTGTCGCCCTCAGCACGGAAGGTCACTTCCTCGTACTCAGACTCCAGCCACACGCCTTGCAGCATTGCTTTGGCCTCGCGGTTCTCTGGGCGCTCCTCAATGGGCGCCACCACCGTCTTCTGACTGCAAGAGCTAAATGCCAACAGCCAAACGCCAAATGCCAAATGCCAAAAGCCGATTTTCTTCATGTACCTTAATTTAAATAAAGCGTCTATTCGAAAAGCTCTGCATCGCGCAGCAGCGGCTGTTTCAGGTCTTTCTCGCTCGTGAGCACCTGCTGCGGGTCAATGGGCCAGTCGATACCTATCTCGGGATCGTTCCAGCGAATGCCGGCTTCGCTCTGAGGGGCATAGGGCCGGTCAACCTTATACGTGAAGATGGCCTCGTCGCTCAGCACTAAGAAACCGTGGGCAAAGCCGCGAGGGATGAAGAACTGGCGCTTGTTCTCGTCGCTCAGCTCTACCATCACGTGCTGACCAAAAGTCGGCGACGAACGACGGATGTCGACGGCCACATCAAGCACCTTTCCCTTTATCACGCGCACGAGCTTGGCTTGCGAGCTGTCGCCCTTCTGGTAGTGAAGTCCGCGAAGCACACCATAAGACGACTTCGACTCGTTATCTTGTATAAAGTCTACTTTTCCGATATGTGCCTCAAAATCAGACTTTTTCCAAGCTTCAAAAAAGTAACCGCGAGCATCGTTAAAGACACGGGGCTCGATAATATAAACGCCTTTTATGGCTGTTTCAGTAAATTCCATTGACACTTCGTTTTTTTATTTTTCGGCAAAGATACGAAAAAAAAATCGATTAGTTTCACTAATTTTACTTTTTTCGCAATGATAACATTTTTTTTGTATATGTGCTTGCAGATTTGAAAAAAATGGCTTACCTTTGCAACGATGATTGAACTTGACAGACATATCGAAATCTTGCTGCTCGACAACGACTGTGTTATCGTGCCGGGCCTTGGTGGATTTATGGCCCATCATGTCGATGCACGATACGATCAGGAAGAAAAGCTCTTCTTGCCGCCCATCCGCACGTTGGGGTTCAATCCGCAGCTCACCATGAACGACTCGCTGCTGGCTCAGTCATACATCGAAGCCTACGACATCAGCTATCCTGAGGCGCTCAGGCGCATTGAAGACGAGGTCGACGAGTTACGCCAGCACATCAGCAACGAAGGTGTCTATGAGCTCAACGATATCGGTACGCTCACCGTCAACGACGAAGGCAAGATGATGTTCGAGCCCTGTGAGTCGGGCATCCTTACGCCCCTACTCTACGGACTCAGTTCCTACGAAATGAAGCAGCTCAACGCGGAAAGCGATGCTGTTTCCAACGAGCTGACACAATCCGATAGCAAAGGCCAAAAGGCAATCGTCATCAAGGCTTCATGGCTCCGCAATGCGGTTGCCGTTGCTGCCGCCATCATCTGCTTCTTCTTCATCTCTACGCCGATTTCCAACAGCATCGACTCGAACGAGAAGGTGCAGAACAGCGCCATCTTCTATTCACAGCCGACCAAAACGGTAGCGAAAGCGAAACCCGTAGTTAAGGCAGAACCTGCTCCTGTAACGAAGGAAGAATCTGCTACTAAGGCTGAATCTGCAACGAAGGCTGAACCTGAAACTAAAGCTGAGTCTGCAGCGAAGGCTGCCCCTGCAGCTAAAGCAGAGCAGAAGCCCGAAGTAAAACCTGCGCCCAAGCCCTCACGTAAGTATGCTGTGGTGCTGGCCAGTCAGGTGAAGCGCTCCAACGCCGAGTATTTTGTTGAACAACTCCACAAGAAAGGATACCCCGAAGCCCAAATCTTCGTCAACAACAACATTTTGCGCGTCATCTGCGGTGAATATGTCAGCGAGGCCGAAGCCTACGCCAAAGCCACCCTTATGCGCGACAAGGAAGACATCGAAGATGCCTGGGTGCTGAAGGTCAACTAAATCACGATAACTGTTTATTTCATGAAAAGAGTACGTTGTCCTAAATGTGACCAATACATCACATTCGACGAAACGAAATATGCGGCTGGACAGTCGCTCGTTTTCCAATGTCCCGAGTGCGGTAAGCAGTTCGGCATCCGCATGGGTGTCTCTAAGCTCAGGGAAACGCAGAAGGTGGAAAACCAGCAGTTGGCCGCCGACGAGAAGCCTGCCGACGAAGAGACTAACGTGGGGTCCATTGTGGTCATCGAGAACGTCTTCCACTACAAGCAGGTGCTTCCGCTCCACATGGGCGACAACGTGATTGGCCGCTACCAAAAGGGCAACCCCATCAATACCCCCATCGAGACCGTTGACCCCAGTGTCGACCTCACCCACTGTCTCATCAACGTCTCTCGCGACAAGCACGGACGCCTCAAGTATATCCTTCAGGATAAGAACAGCAACACGGGCACGTTTGTCGACAACATAGAGATTCCACCACGCGAACGCCGCGTGATAGAAGACGGTTGTCTCTTCACCATCGGTGCCACCAGCATCATTTTGCATACTGCTGATAGCACCGAGGAAGATTAAACGTTTATACTTTTGGTAAATGGAACTGGAAGTTCTGTTCGAACACTTCCCGTACCGTATTGATTTCCAAGAACTTCGTACTGCCACCAGCACCTACGTTGCCGCTCAGATAGGCAATCTTGTCGTCAAGTGCAATATAGCCCTTTTGGCGCAACATGCGCACAGCCGCTAAGAAGAGCCGTTCGCTGCCAATCTGTTCTTTCTGATAAACGGGCAACACACCGTAGCTCAGCGCCAACAGACGTTGCAGTTTGTCGTCGTAGCAGATAGCCAACACAGGATGTGGACCGCGAAAAGCGGAAAGCATGCGGGCTGTGACACCGGTCTTCGAGTCTGTGATGATGCCCTTCACGTTGAGTCGTTCTGTAGCCAAGATAGCACTGTGGGCCATAAACTCGCGGATATCGCAATCGGCCGACATCGGTATCTCCACGCTGCCCAACACGTTGTCGCGCTCGGCTTGCTCGGCAATAGCAGCCATCGTGCGCACAGCCTCAACGGGATATTTACCGCTGGCCGTCTCGCCCGAGAGCATCAGGGCGTCGGTGTGCGAATAGATGGCGTTGGCAATATCAGTCACTTCGGCACGTGTAGGACGCGGATTGTGAATCATCGTGTGCAACATCTGCGTGGCCACAATCACGGGTTTCTTGGCTTCCATACACTTGCGGATAATCTTCCGCTGAATACCAGGGATACGCTCTATGGGCACCTCAATGCCTAAGTCGCCTCGGGCTATCATGATACCGTAACTGGCGGCGATAATCTCGTCGATATTGTCCACACCTTCCTGGTTCTCTATCTTCGAGATAATCTTGATGTCGGAATGGTGAGCATCGAGCAGTTCCTGCACGACGTGCACATCGGCAGCAGAGCGCACAAATGAGTGGGCTATGAAATCGATGTTCTGCTCTATGGCCAACAGTATATTCTTGCGGTCGCGCTCGGTCAGTGCGGGCAGGTCGATATGTACGCCCGGCACGTTGACGCTCTTATGCGAACCCAGCACACCGTCGTTCATCACCTTTGCCACCACCTGCGGCCCGTTGATGCCCATAATCTCCATATCAAGGGCACCATCGTCGAAGAGCACGTGGTCGCCCTCATGCACATCGGCGGCAAAGTCATTATACGACAGGTTGATGATGTCGTGAGAGGTGTCCATCTCTGGACGCCCGAAGATTTTCACCACATCGCCCGTCTTGTATTCTATGGGGGCGTCGCAACTGGTAGTGCGCACCTCAGGTCCTTTGGTATCTATTAGTATGCCGATATGGTTCGACACACTTCTCACGTTCTTGATAATCTGCCGAATACCGTCCTCAGAAGCATGAGCGGTATTCATGCGCACAACATTCATGCCAGCATCAAACAGCTGGTGAATGAAATCAACATCGCAACGACGGTCGCTGATGCTGGCCACAATTTTCGTTTGTTTCATCTGTGTATTGCTAAATCTTCAGCTCCTTCATAATCTCACTCATGCGCTGAAGCGTCGAGATGCGCGTGGGTACCAACGGCAGGCGCAGCACATTCTCAATCATACCCATCTCGTGGAGCATCGCCTTCACGCCGGCAGGGTTGCCGTCGACGAAGAGCAGCGAGAAGAGGTCGGTAAAGCGGTGATGTATCTTTCGCGCAGGGTCGTACTCGCCGCGCATCTGTAGGCGAATCATCTTCGAGAACTCCTTGGGCAGGGCGTTACCGATGACGGAGATGACACCTACAGCACCGCAACTGACCATCGGGAACGTAAGCGAGTCGTCACCGGAAATCACATCGAAGTCCTTCGGTTTGTTCTTGATAATCTCGTCTACCTGCTCCAGATTGCCCGAAGCTTCCTTGATGGCCACAATGTTCTTACAGTCGCGAGCCAGCCGCACGGTAGTAGCAGCCTGCAGGTTCACGCCCGTTCGTCCAGGCACATTATAGAGCACCACAGGCAATTCGGTAGCTGCGGCAATGGCCTTGAAGTGCTGGTAGAGTCCTTCCTGCGAAGGTTTGTTATAGTAAGGACAAACGCTCAAGACACCATCAATCCCCTTAAAGTCGCCATTCTTCAGCTCGTCGACTACCGCTGCCGTATTGTTGCCGCCACACCCCATTAGGATGGGAATGCGCCCTTGCACCTTATCGACCACGAGATTCTTGATTTTCAGTTTCTCATCAGCCGTAAGCGTTGGCGTTTCACCGGTGGTGGCGAGAATACAAAGGAAGTCGGCACCATTCTTTAGCTGATAGTCGAGCAAGCGCAAAAGTGCATCGTAGTCGACGGAGAAGTCTTCTTTAAACGGGGTTACGAGGGCTATACCCAGCCCTCTGAAAATGTTGTATACCATAAACGTTTGTCTAATTCGGATGCAAAGATACGAAAAAAAACTGCAACGACCAACAACAACCCCGAAAAAAAACACTACTCGGCCTTAAACAGGTCCTTGATGCCTCCGATGCTGCCCAACAGATTGGTGGCTTCGTAAGGCAGATAGACGGTCTTGGTCTTGTCGCCCTGGGCCAGTTCCTGCATCATTTGGATATACTTCTGTGCTAACAGGTAGTTGGCCGGATTGGTCGACTTACCCACAGCCTCAGTGATGAGCTCAATGGCTTTGGCTTCGGCTTCGGCCTTACGGATGCGGGCCTGTGCCTCACCTTCTGCCTCAAGGATGTTCTGCTGTTTACGGGCTTCGGCCTTGTTGATAAGGGCGGTCTTCTCACCTTCCGAAGCTAAGATCTCGGCAGCTTTTTCACCTTCAGAAGTCAGAATCTGTGCACGCTTGTTACGTTCGGCCTGCATCTGTTTCTCCATTGCGTTGAGCACCGAAGACGGCGGAGTGATGTCCTGCAGCTCCACGCGGTTCACCTTCACGCCCCACTTGTCGGTAGCATCGTCGAGCACGGCGCGCAGCTTGGTGTTGATAGTGTCGCGCGAGGTCAACGTCTCGTCCAGTTCCAGTTCTCCGATAATGTTACGCAACGTGGTTTGTGTCAGCTTCTCAATAGCGTTGGGCAGGTTGTTAATCTCATAGGTAGCCTTGAAGGGGTCCATAATCTGGAAGTAGAGCAGTGCGTTGATTTCCATCTGGATATTATCCTTCGTAATCACGTTCTGCTTGGGAAAGTCGTACACTTGCTCGCGCAAGTCGATATTGCTCGAGTAGATATAGCGTCCATGCGACAGCACCACGATGTTCTTGGGTTTGTCAATGAACGGAATAATCATGTTGATACCAGGCTTGAGCGTGGCATGATAGCGGCCGAGACGCTCAATAATTTTTGTTTCCGACTGAGAGATGATGACCAACGCCATCTTGGCAAACACCAGCAATGCCACAACAATAACAAGGAGTACGTACATAATAATTAGGATTTTAAGTGAATTTTATTCTTACAATTTTTCCACAGTCAGCACGACGCTGTCGAGCGCCACAGCCTTCACCGCTGTGCCCACGGGCAAATCTTCTGCCGAAGTGCTCTTCGCTTTCCAGTCGTCGCCAGCCAAAGCCACACGCCCATAGCCGCCGGCCTTGATGGTTTCCGTCACGTGACCTTCCTTGCCCACTACCGCATCACCGTTGCTCGCGCGGTTTTCTTCGTTGCGATGCAGATAGCGCAGCGCAAAGGGACGCACCAACACCAAGCTCAAGGCCGTCACCACCGCGAAGGCCACCAACTGCACATAAATGTTAGCAAAAGGCGAAACCACAGCAGCGCCTATGGCACCAATGGCGAAACACATGATAAAGAAGTCACCGGAAGAAAGTTCCAGAATCAGGCAGAGTACAGCAACAACAGCCCACGCCTGCCACATGTTCGTTGAGAAATATTCTATCATAACACAGTCAGATTTTAATATTCTTCTTGCAAAATTATGAAAAAAAATGAAAACCCCAAGCGTTTTTCAAAAAAAACTTTGGCAGTCTCAATCTTTTATGCTAATTTTGCACGTAACTTTATAAAACAATACCACCATGAGGCAACTGAAAATCACCAAATCGATTACTAACCGAGAGAGTGCCGCTCTCGATAAGTATCTTCAGGAGATTGGCAAAGAAGAGCTAATCAGTGTGGAGGAAGAGGTTGAACTGGCACAGCGCATTCGCAAGGGCGACCAGAAGGCGCTCGAAAGGCTGACGAAAGCCAACCTCAGATTTGTGGTTTCTGTGGCCAAGCAGTACCAGAACCAGGGACTCACCCTCCCCGACCTCATCAACGAGGGTAATCTGGGACTGATGAAGGCTGCAGAGAAGTTCGACGAGACGCGAGGCTTCAAGTTCATCAGCTATGCCGTGTGGTGGATTCGCCAAAGCATCCTGCAGGCAATCGCCGAACAGAGCCGTATTGTGCGCCTGCCCCTCAACCAGGTGGGCTCGGTCAACAAAATCAACCGGGTGCTCAACAAGTTCGAGCAGGAGAATGAGCGCCGGCCGTCAGTGGGCGAAATCAGCGAACAGCTCGACTTGCCCGAGGAAAAGGTCGATGAGGCGATGAGCGTCAACACGCGCCACGTGTCGGTCGATGCACCGTTTGCCGAAGGCGACGACAACTCGCTGCTCGACATCATGGTCAACAACGATGCCCCGATGGCCGACAAGCAGCTCGTCTTAGAGTCGCTTCGCTCCGAAATCAACACGGCATTGCAGATGCTCAACGAGCGCGAGCGCAATGTGGTCGAGGCATTCTTCGGCATCAACCAGCCGGAGATGACGCTCGAAGAGATTGGCAACAAATACGGACTCACCCGTGAGCGTGTACGGCAGATTAAGGAAAAGGCCATCCGACGCTTGCGCGAGTCGACAAAAAACAAAATGCTCAAGACATATTTAGGACAATGAATTATAAGAACATTTTACTGGCAACGCTTCTTTGCTTCTGTTGCCACCTCACTGCACCGGCTAAGATTATCCAGGTGCCTCGTATCTATGCGTTTGGCTTTGCCGCATCCTTCAACGACACCATCGTGCATTTCACCGATGTACACGAGATTGACAATGCGTGGATTGACAACAAGACCAATTTCCTTTTAGGTCGCGAGAACTACTCAGCACAGCTGCGTAACTACCTATCGACCAGCGGCATGCCGCATCGCACCTGCATTATTGTTTCAAGTCAGAGCAGGGCCGACGTCGAGAAGCAGTACTTGAAGTTCAAGCGCAAATACACGACGTCGAAAGACGGTCTCATCCATTTCGATGTCCGCTACCTCACACCTGCCGAATTTCGGTTCACCGCAGTCGACATGAGCAGCATGCTCGAACAAGAGGAAGCGCAGGCAGAGAAGCCGAAGAAACCATCAAAGAAGCCAACAAATCAGGGACAGAAGGGAGCGCCGAGTGGAAAGTAACTATTTCAACATTGCCGGACTCAACGTCTGCATCAACTTCGAGCCGTCGGAAGTCAACAACATGGGCTTGCTCCCATCCTTCCGCGTCTTCACTTGCGACGCCAAACCCGAAACGTTATTCTTCACCCTGACGGTCGACGACAGTTTGCGGCCCCGCAAAGACCGCAAGCTCGTCCGCAAGTTCGACACCGGCAATGGCGACACGCTGGTCTATCAGCTCGCCGACGGTGGTTACCAATACATCATTCGCGACATCCACGACCGCGACTGTTGTCTGCTGCAGACCAATCAGGATTTCTCTGACTGTCGCTGTGCACTCAACGGCGACTGGGTGATGCGCTCGTTTGGACTCAACGATGCACTGATGCTCATCTATGCCTTTGCTGGCAGTTTCCGTCAGACAATGCTCATCCACGCCTCCTGTATTCGCTACAACGGCTTCGGCTATCCCTTCATCGCCAAGAGCGGCACGGGCAAGAGCACCCACTCTTCCCTGTGGCTGAAGCATATCGAAGGGGCCGAGCTCATGAACGACGACAACCCTGTGGTGCGCATCATCGATGGCGAAGCCTTCATCTATGGTTCACCCTGGAGTGGCAAGACGCCTTGCTATCGGAACATCAGTGCCCGCTTAGGCGCTGTGACTCGCATCGACCGGGCGCCAGCCAACAGCATCGAGCGCCTCGCGCCCGTTCAGGCTTTCGCATCCTTGTTGCCCGCCTGTTCCTCAATGAAGTGGGACTCCGTTATCTACAACAACCTGTGCGACGCCATCACGCGCCTCATCGAGACCGTTCCCGTCTATACCTTACATTGTTTACCCGACGAAGAAGCCGCCCTGCTATGCCACAAGACCATATCCAGATAAAGACGATGCAGATGGCCAACGCCCTGCTGTTGCCAGAAGTGGTGCGCATGCTCAACGAGGGCCATACCGTCACGCTCCCATTGCGGGGCTACAGCATGCGACCGTTTCTTGAGAACGGACGCGACAAGGCACTGCTCAAAGCCATCGGTCAGCCACAGGTGGGCGATGCCGTACTCGCAGAGATTACCGAAGGCCATTTCGTGCTCCACCGCATCATCCGCATCGAAGGCGAACACGTCACCCTTCGTGGCGATGGAAACTTAGGCGAAGAACACTGTCGGATTGCTGACGTGAAGGCCAAAGCCATCGGCTTCTATCGCAAGGGCCGCAACAAGCTCGACGCCACCGACGGTCGTAAGTGGAAGGTCTATTCCTGGTGGTGGACGCGCCTCTACCCCATTCGCCGCTACCTGCTGTTCCTGTTGCATCCGCACATTCCCCGCAGGTTCCGACCCCAACAATCATCAAGCAACTAAAAAAACATAAGATATGAAAACAAAGAAAGGATTCCGTCTTCGCACCGTTTGTGGCGAAAACATCATTGTTGCCGAAGGCATTGAGAACATCGATTTCTCTAAGATTATCAGTATGAACGAGTCGTCGGCCTATCTGTGGAGCAAGGTTCAGGACCAATCGTTCACCATCGAACAGCTTGTGGCCCTGCTTCGCGAAGAGTATGAGGTCGATGAAGCCACCGCCACTGCCGATGTGAAGGCATTGGTCGCCAAGTGGCAGGAAGCCGGCATCATTGAGGAATAAGCCTGCTCCTCTACAAAGGCATCATGGCCGTAAACATCCCCTTGAAGGTTTCTTCAAGGGCGATTTCTTTTTGGAAGAGGCCGAACAGCGCACTGCCGCTACCGCTCATAGCCGCATAGTCAGCACCCAACGCATACAGTTGGTCTTTAATCTGACCAATCTCGGGATGCAAGGCAAACACGCTCTGCTCGAAATCGTTGGTCAACCGCTCGCGCCACGTTCCTACCGGCTGTGCCACAACATCCCGACAGTTCTCCGTCGGCCGCATAGGTTTCACCAGCGAGAAGGCCTCTTTCGTAGAGACGGGGATGTCCGGACGCACCACCCCAAGATAATAGCCGCTCAAATTCAAGTCTATCGGCACTAACTTTTCACCGATTCCCTCAGCGTATGCCGGCTTGCCAATAATGAAGAAAGCGCAGTCGGCGCCTAACTTGGCCGCATAGTCTATCATCTGTTGCTCGCTGAGTTTCAGACCAAACAGGTCGTTCAGCAAGAGAATCATCGCAGCACAGTCACTCGAGCCGCCGCCCATTCCCGCCTGCGTGGGAATTGCTTTATAAAGATGTGCATGCACACGCCCCATCTGTGGAAAGTCGCGCTTCAGCAGGTTATAGGCCCTCACCACTAAGTTTTTCTGCTCGTCGCCCTCAATGTTGAGGTTCGTCACCTTCAGGTCACAGTCGTAAGCCGACGGAAACAGCTCGTCCATCACCTGCACTTCCAGCGCATCCTTGATGGGCACGGGGTAGAACACCGTCTCCAGGTCGTGATACCCGTCGGGCCTTCGAGCCACCACATTGAGGCCCAGATTAATCTTTGCTATCGGAAATCTTATCATCGTTCTAATAGTTTCTTTGAGCGCAAAGTTACGAAAAATATCCTATTTCCACACCAAAAGCAGGAAAGAAAAGCCGCTCGGCTGTTAATTTATATTAAAGAAAGGATGAAAAGAAGGACCTAAGTTTCCTTATTTCACCGAAAAGCAGTACCTTTGCACCTCGAATTATGTCCGCATGGGCAGAGTGAAGTGCCGCAGAAGGCGGCCGCCTGACGGATAAAACCCCTTTATACAAACAAATTAAATGTACGCAATTGTAGAAATTCAGGGTCAGCAGTTCAAGG
>CAMOTK010000014.1 GCA_946625715.1 uncultured Prevotella sp.
TGTTACAGTTAATCGCCAGTCCCAGACAAAGGGGCTGGCGATTTGTACTTATGAAGTGTCTGACACTTTATCACCAATCCTCCCCAATTTGCTTTTAGTCCAAATTTGAACTTCCCCGTTTTTCCCCATCTTGCCTTTATTACAGGCCGAATTCTTGCTTTGGCAAGCGTTTCTTAGAAACGATTAGCGTTAATCTTCCAAAATCCGTTGTTCTTTACAACCTTTTTTCGTAACTTTGCACCCCAAATAATGGTAAGAAGAAAATGCTGATACAAAAATGGCTGACTGTGTTCGGCCGATACCTGATGCTCATGGGCCGCACATTCTCACGGCCAGAACGCATGCGCATGTTCTTTAAGGAATATGTCAAGGAGATGGCACAACTGGGTGTCAACTCTATAGGCATCGTGCTGCTCATCTCGTTCTTCATCGGTGCCGTGATTTGCATCCAGATGAAGATGAACATTGAGAGTCCGTGGATGCCGCGCTGGGTGGCCGGCTATACCACCCGCGAAATCATGCTGCTCGAGTTCTCCAGCAGCATCATGTGTCTGATTCTGGCCGGCAAGGTGGGCTCGAATATCGCTTCGGAGCTGGGCACCATGCGCGTTACCCAACAGATTGATGCTCTGGAGATTATGGGCGTCAACTCCGCCTGCTACCTCATTCTTCCGAAGATTATGGGCATGCTCACCATTATGCCTATGCTCGTGGTGTTCTCGTCGGCCATGGGTGTGCTGGGTGCCTACGCCACGTCGTACATCGGCCACATCATGCCGCCCGACGACCTGACCGTGGGTCTGCAGCACGACTTCCAGCCGTGGTTCCTGTGGATGTCGGTCATCAAGAGCCAGTTCTTTGCCTTTATCATTTCGAGTGTGCCCGCCTTCTGCGGCTATACGGTCGAGGGCGGCTCGGTCAACGTGGGCAAGGCCTCGACCGATGCTGTGGTCACCTCGAGTGTGCTTATTCTCTGTAGCGATGTTTTCCTAACCCAACTGCTGTCATGATTGAAGTCAAAAACCTATACAAGAGTTTCGAAGACAAGGAAGTGCTGAAGGACATCAACATCTGCTTTGAAGACGGAAAGACCAACCTGATTATCGGACAAAGCGGTTCGGGAAAGACCGTGCTGATGAAGAATCTCGTGGGACTGCTCGACCCTACCAGTGGGCAGATACTCTACGACGGGCGCGACTTTGTGAAGATGTCGAAGGCCGAAAAGGTGCACATGCGCCGAGAGATGGGCATGATATTCCAGTCGGCAGCCCTCTTCGACTCGCTCTCCGTGTTGGAGAACGTGATGTTTCCCCTCGACATGTTCTCGACCATGAACCTGCGCGAGCGTCGCAAGCGGGCACTCGAATGCTTGGACCGCGTGAACCTCGTGGGCGCCGAAGACAAGTATCCGGGCGAAATATCGGGCGGTATGCAGAAGCGTGTGGCCATTGCCCGCGCCATCTCACTGAATCCTAAGTACCTGTTTTGCGATGAGCCCAACTCGGGTCTCGACCCCAAAACAAGCCTCGTCATCGACGAGCTGCTGCATAGTATCACAAAAGAGTTTGATATTACGACCATCATCAACACACACGACATGAACTCGGTGATGGGCATTGGCGAGAACATCCTGTTCATCTATGAAGGACGCAAAGAGTGGCAGGGCGTGTCGGCCGACATTATGGGCAGCACCAACAAGCGCCTCACCGACTTCATCTTCGCCTCTGACCTGCTCAAGGACATGCGCAAGGCGGTGATGCACGAAGAGTAGGGCAGAGCTCTGCTCAGGTCAGAGCTTGATACACATCTTCGTGAGGTCGTCGCTGGGTTCTGCTCCGCCTACGAACTCCTCTACCGCTTTATGGATGGTCTCCGACGTTTCGCGGGCACTGCCCAAGTCGCGTTTCAGTAGCGCTTGCAGGCGTGCGTCGCCAAACTGCTCCTGGTTGATGTTCTCGGCCTCGTTGATGCCGTCGGTATATACAAACAGCGTTTTTCCGCGCATGTCGTCAATCTCTTGTCCCTCGAACTTCACTTCCGGCCAAAGGCCTATAGGCGCATTGGTTTCCATCTGCATAAATTCGCCGTCGAGCAGTGGCGGGTTGTGGCCGGCGTTACAGAACTCCATGTGGCCGGTCTTCAGGTCAATCAATCCGATAAACATCGTTACGAACATGCCCTGGTCGTTGTCTTCCGTCAGTGCGTGGTTCATGCGTGTGGCAATGGTGTTTGGCGTCAGGTGGCCGTCGACCAGCGTGCGGAACATGCGCGTCACCTCAGCCATCAGCAGTGCGGCGGGCACGCCCTTGCCGCTCACGTCGCCTACGCAGAAGTAGAGCTGGTCGTCGAGCAGGGCATAGCTGTAGAGGTCGCCGCCCACCTCTTTGGCCGGCGTCATCATGGCGTAGAGGTCCACGTCTCTGCGCTTGGGGAATACGTGTGGCAACATGCGGCGCTGAATCTCGCGGGCAATGCGCAGTTCGCTTTCTATGCGCTCCTTGGCCTTAGTGGTCTTCTCCAGCTCGTTGTAGGCAGCCTGCAGTTTCTCGTTGATGTCCGTCAGGTGCTTCATGTGCTTGTTGCGGCGATAGGACATGATGGCGAGAAACGCAATGACGATGGTTGTGATGCTGCTTATTAAGATAATCGTCAGGTGCTCCTTGGCCAGCTGCTCCTCTTTCGTTTCGTTCTCAGCATGGGTGATGGCAAGTTCGGTGTCGAACTCATTCATTTGTGAGCGCGCCTCCGACGACTGTATGGAGTCGATGACCTGGCGCGTGCGCTTCTGCCAGTAGAGTGCTTGCTCCCAGTTGCCCATGCTTTCGTAGATAGCCGCTTTCTGGGCGCATTTGTTCTGCTGGTGTATCAGCTTGTCGGCACGCTTCAGGGCCAGCTGCCAGTTATGCTGGTTGCGGGCCTGATACACGTTGATGAGCTCGCCAAACATGCCGCCCTGTCCGCCGTATTTTTCTATCAGTTCTGCACGCTTCTTGTAGGCTTCCTCAAATCCTACGCTGTCGCCTTGGTTGTAGCGTGCCAGACACTTATAGCTCCAGGCTGTGATTTGGTTTATGGGAATGACGCCGGGCTCGGCCAGCGCCTTGCGGGCATACTCCTTCACTTCTTCGTAGGCCTTTCTATGCAGGGCCGTCTCGCAGAGACCCAGGTAGCATGGTGCCGCACTCTCTGAGGGCAGATAGCGCTCTTTCAGTTTCAGTGCCTGCAGATAGCTCTTCTCGGCCAGTCCCATGTTGCCCGACTGTTCGCGTATTTTTCCCAGCGTGAATGTGGCGAAATACATGCCCACGTTGCTGCTTTTCTCTTTGGCGTGAAGATAAATGTTGTGAGCCAGTCTCACACCTTTCTGGCGGTCTACGTATTCAAAATAGTAGATGGCCTCATAGCTGCATGCGCGGTAGAACGTTTCCTGGTATTCAGAAAATTCCGTGGCGCTTTTTACATTGTTCACAGCTTCGAAGAACTTCTCGGTGTTGCGTGCACTGTAGGCATGGAAGGTCTCGTCGGTGAGCTTCTCCAGTTTCTTAGGCAGTTTCTCGTTGGCCTGCATCGGGGTAGCCCCTATTGAGAGCAGCAGGAGAACCAGACATGTTATGTGAACTATTTTCTTCATACGATTAGAGGTTATTATAGTCATTTTCAATTTGTTGCAAATTTAAACATTTTTTTTAATTGTAGTTTTGTTTTATATATAAAAAATGTGAAATTGAATAATAACTAACAAAAAATGGTTGTCTACACCACCTTTTTTTCCTCTATTAGTGGCAATAATCTCGCCTGAAATAGGTTGTAAACACAAAGAAACAAAAGTGTGAACCTTACTAACCTAAGTCAAGATAATGACAAGGAACTATGCCGATGCTGTGCGCCAGTTGTATGCCCGGCATCAAGACCGTCCTCAAGCAATCTCTGAGCAAATGGCCGTGGGGGCAGCCGTGACGGTGGGCCGAAAGTTTCCGCCGTCGGACGCTGCGACCACCTTGCAAGTGCTTGCTGCGCTGAATCTGCTCAATGCCTACGTGAAGCAGCCCGACGGCAGTAGGCTGGTGACCTACACCTACATCAAAGGCATGGCAGCCCAGCTGCTCATCTATCTGCTGGAGCATCCGGTCGAAGGGGTAGAGGTGTATATGGATATGGACGAGAACGTGACCTACTTCCGCGTTTTTGGCATCCAAATCAGTTTCCACTACCTGCCTTTATACAAGCGCCTGATGGGGCTGTTGCCCAAAGCCACCCACAGACCTCAGCAGTGGGAAGGCCTGCACCTGCAGACGGTGGCCGCCGAACTGATGCAATGGTTCTGTCCGGACTACACGACGTATGCACCGATAGAAGCCGTCGCGGCTCGCGAAGTCATGAACCACTTCCGCCGCCAGGCCGCTGGTCTGCCTGCCCCGCCCATGCCGGCGCCACAGAAAAAGGTGCTCACCGCGGCGCAAAAGTATAAGCAGCGGCAGATGCAGCTGCGCCGGGACCGCTGGCTGCCGTTCCACCAGCCGCCGCGCTTCACGGAAGACCGCTGGGAGTCGTTGCAGGCGGCCCTTACGGCACAGCCCTGGTCACAGAATCGGCTGATGCTCTATCGGCGCAAAGACAACTGTCTCACGCCCTTCATCTTCTACGACGGCACCAACTACAAAGCCGTGATGAACTACCTCATCGGGTGCAGCAGGCGTATTGTCCGTCCGTCGGAAGACAGCATGCTGCCCGGCCGCTACTACTTCCTGAGCCGGCTGAAACGGGTGACGTGGGTGTCGGAATACTGGAAGGTGCTTTTCCTCACGCAAAACAACTATCTGAAAGACGGCTTGCGCTACAAGAACCTCTGCATCACCTACAACATTGCCCGCTATCTGGCCCTGCACTTCCCCAGTCTGCGTTTTGCCTGCACCCTCAATTTCAATCGCCTGCAGGTGCGCCCGCGGCTCTATACGCTGAGTGCGCTCGAGTGCGTGCCGGCCGGTTCGAACGCAAGGCGACTGAAAGTATGGCTTGTGGTCGACCGTGAAAATAGTCTGAAGGGTTTCGATGCCGCCCTTCTGCCCGCACGGCTCATCGACGAGTACATGTCCGCAGAGGACTATTATGCCGAATACGAGATTGTGTCGGGCGCCAACGGTCGGAAAGGCATCTACGCCTACCGCCACCACCACCTGCTGCCGCCCGTCTATCGCGACATACAGATACGCAACTACTATGCCTACGTGACCGGCGACAACGGCCGCCAGGCCATCTACTCGCTGGCCCAGGAGCGCTTTGTCAGCGATTTCATCTATCACGAAGTGTACTACGACACCCGTCTGGGTGCCATCGTCGGCAAGGTCGACGGTGCCGAGCACATCGTCTACGTGTTCGATTTGTGGCCGTGCAAAGTGTAGCGATACCTAAAAAAGATTAAAATCTTTTGTATTGCTCTCGACTTTTCGTAACTTTGCCGACTAAACGCAACGACAATGGCAGAAGAACATATCGTACTGAGAGCAGAGAACCTCGTGAAGCGCTATGGCAAGCGCACGGTGGTCAATGGCGTCAGCTTCAATGTAGAGCAGGGCGAAATCGTTGGCCTGCTGGGCCCAAACGGTGCCGGAAAGACCACTTCGTTCTATATGACCACCGGTCTGGTGGTGCCCAACGGCGGCCACATCTATCTTGGCGACACCGAAGTGACCGACTATCCCGTCTATCGGCGTGCCCGCGCCGGCATTGGCTATCTGGCACAAGAGGCCTCGGTGTTCCGCAAGATGTCGGTAGAGGACAATATCCTCTCCGTGCTCGAGATGACCGGACGGCCACGCGACTATCAGTTAGAGAAGCTGGAAAGCCTGATTAAGGAGTTCCGCCTGGGCAAAGTGCGCAAGAACAAGGGCGACCAGCTCTCGGGTGGCGAGCGCCGCCGCACCGAGATTGCCCGCTGTCTGGCCATTGAGCCGAAGTTCATCATGCTCGACGAGCCCTTCGCCGGCGTCGACCCCATTGCTGTGGAAGACATCCAGCAGATTGTGTGGAAGCTGAAAGACCGCAACATCGGTATCCTTATTACCGACCACAATGTGCAGGAAACGCTCAGCATCACCAACCGTGCCTACCTGCTCTTCGAAGGGCGCATCCTCTTCGAAGGCACCCCCGAACAGTTGGCCGAAAACAAGATTGTGCGCGAGAAGTACCTGTCGAACTCGTTCGTCCTGCGCAAAAAAGACTTCCAACTGCTCGAAGAGGAGCGTCGCAAGCAGGAACTGGCTGAAGAACAAATCATTGTACCCCCAAAAACGACTGACTAAAAACATGAAACGAAGCATCCTTCTTCTGATGGCAGTCGTCCTGCTGTCGACAACCGTTCAGGCACAGCCGAACACCGATTACGCACCGTTGGAAGACCAGCTGTTGGCCTTCCCCACAGCACGTGGCTTTGGCAAGTATGTAACAGGCGGCCGAGGCGGCAAGGTGGTCGAAGTGACCACACTGGCCGACAAGGGCGAAGGCTCGCTGCGCTGGGCACTCACCGAGGCCGGTCGCGAGAATGCCACCATCGTCTTCCGCGTGAGTGGCATCATCACCATCATGCCCGATCCGAAGCGCAAGAACGAGCGTAGCATCCGGGCCAAGCTGAAGAATGTGACCATTGCCGGCCAGACCGCTCCTGGCGACGGCATCCTCATCCGTGGCGGCAAGCTCAATCTGGGCGGCTCCGAGAATGTCATCATCCGCAACATCCGCGCCCGTCTGGGCAAGGCCGAAGACGGCTCGTTCATCGGCGGCGGCAGCATCGGCATCGAAAACGGTTCGCGTATCATCATCGACCACTGCTGCTTCGGTTGGAGTGGGGAAGAGAACATGACCATGTACGACAACCACTTCACCACCGTGCAGTGGTGCATCGTGCACGAAGGACTCTACAATGCCGGCCACCACAAGGGGGCCCGCGGCTATGGCTGCCAGTGGGGCGGTTCGCCATCGACCTATCACCACAACCTGCTGGCCCACAACGACAGTCGCTCGCCACGCCTCAATGGCGCCACCAACCCCTCGCAGGACCGCAAGGTGTTCATGGAGTATATGAACAACGTGGACTACAACTGGGGACGCCAGTACTCCTGCTATGGCGGCGAGAACGAGGCCGGCCGCGAGAGCCAGCACGAGTGCAACTTCGTGGGCAACTATTATAAGCCCGGCCCTGCCACGCCGAAAGACTGCTACTTCATCGACCTTTGGAATGCCCGCAAGGGAAAGAAGCTCAATCCCGACACGCCGGCACTCTGGTACATCAGCGGCAACAAGATGGAAGGCAACGCTGCGGCTACGGCCGACAACTGGCTGGCCGTGAACAATAAGACCATCTACACCGTGGAGCAGATGAAGCGCACAGCGCCCATTACGCCCACCGCTTTCTATCCCGAAGCCAACGCCTACGACTACAGCCGCTACTGCACGCCGACCGAAACGGCCGACGAGGCCTATCGCCATGTCATTGAGCGCGTGGGCACCGTCCGCCGCGATGCCGTGGAGCGCCGCATCGTCGACGAGGCCGCCACGGGCTTTGCCATCTATCAGGGTGCATCGGCTGGCAAGCGTGGCATCATCGACAAGCCCGAAGATGCCGAAGGCTGGCCCGTCTACGCCAAAGCCACGGCGCCCGCAGACAGCGACCACGACGGCATGCCCGACGAATGGGAGCGTCAGCACGGCTTCGACCCCGCCACGCCCGACGGCCACAAAGTGGTTGGCAAGGTGGGCTACACGGCCTTGGAAGTCTATCTGAACAGTCTGATGGGCGAGCACATCAGTTTCTAAAAAAAGACAGCCTATCTCGTAAAAAAAGCAAATTTTCGGCTCGATATTAGGTGGTTACGCATATTTTTCGTAATTTTGCACCTCAATTTTGAATATATTAATAAATAAGGTATAAAAAAGAGATGAACATTTCATTTGAATGTGCCGACAAAATCAATGGTCTGATGACCATCACCATTGAGAAGGCAGACTATGAAGAGAAGGTCAACAAGACCCTGAAAGATTATCGCAAGAAGGCCAATGTGCCTGGTTTCCGTCCCGGTATGGTGCCCATGGCCCTCATCAAAAAGCAGTATGGCACGGCTGTGAAAGTCGACGAAGTGAACAAGCTGCTGGGTGAGAAACTCTACGAATACGTGCGTGAAAACAAGATTCAGATGCTCGGCGAGCCCCTTCCCAACGAGGAGAAGCAGGTGCCCCAGGATTTCGAGGCCGACGGTCCCTACACCTTTGTGTTCGACATTGCCGTGGCTCCCGAAATCAAAGCCACGCTGAGCGGCAAGGATAAGGTAGACTACTACGTGATTGAGGCCGACGACAAGCTCATCGACGACCAGGTGCAGATGTATGCCTCGCAGGCCGGCGAGTTTGTTGAGGCTCAGGAGTGGAGCGGCAACGACACCCTCAAGGGCGACCTGCGCCAGCTTGACGCCGAGGGCAACACCCTCGAAGGCGGCATCACCACCGAGGGCGGCATGATTATGCCCAGCTACATCAAGGGCGAGGACGAGCGCAAGAAGTTCGAAGGCTGCAAGCCCGGCGACATCATCACCTTCAACCCCAAGAAGGCCTATCCCGACAACGACGCCGAGGTGGCTGCCCTGCTGAAGGTAGAGAAGGACCAGGTGAAGGATTTGGACAGCGACTTCAGCTTCCAGGTCATCTCCATCAACCACTTCCAGCCCGCTGCTGTCGACCAGAAGCTGTTCGACCGCGTGTTTGGCGAAGGCACTGTGAAGGACGAGAAGGAGTTCCGCCAGAAGATTAAGGAGACCGTAGAGCCCCAGCTGCAGCAGAACAGCGACTACCGCTTCCTCATCGACGTGCGCAAGCACATGGAGAAGAAGGTGGGCAAGGTGGAGTTCCCCGACGCTCTGCTGAAGCGCATTATGAAGAACAACAACAAGGACAAGGACGACGCCTATATCGAGAAGAACTACGAGGGAAGCGTCAACGAACTGCTGTGGCACCTCATCAAGGAGCAGCTGGTGGCCGCCAACGAGATTAAGGTTGAGGACGACGACCTGAAAGCTGTGGCCAAGGATGCCATCCGCGCCCAGTTTGCCCAGTACGGCATGAGCAACGTTCCCGAGGACGTGCTCGAGAACTATGCTACTGAGCAGCTGAAGAAGCGCGAGAACATCGACCAGTTTGTTGACCGCGCTGTCGACCAGAAGCTCACTGCAGCCCTGAAGGGTGTGGTGAAGCTGAACGAGAAGAAGGTCACACTCGACGAGTTCAACAAGATGATGCGCGAGGCCTAAGCGTCCTTTTTCAGTCAGAAATCAAGTATCTCCGGAACGCTTGCAACGTTTCGGAGTTTTTTTTAAAACGATGATTACGAAAGTTAGACCAAAAAAGAATCTGGGCCAGCACTTCCTTGTTGACCTGAGTATTGCGCGCCGCATTGCCGACACGGTCGACGCCTGTCCTGAACTGCCCGTGCTCGAGGTAGGTCCCGGCATGGGTGTGCTCACGCAGTATCTGGCCGAGAAGCCCCGTCCGCTCAAGGTGGTCGAGATTGACACCGAGTCGGTGGCCTACCTGAACGAGCATTTCCCCCGTCTGCGCGAGAACATTCTCGGCGAAGACTTCCTGCGCATGGACCTCACGCAGGTGTTCGACGGCCAGCCCTTTGTGCTCACGGGCAACTATCCCTACGACATCTCGTCGCAAATCTTCTTCAAGATGCTCGACAACCGCGACCTCATTCCCTGTTGCACGGGCATGATTCAGCGCGAGGTGGCCCAGCGCATGGCCTCGCAGCCGGGCAACAAGGCCTACGGCATCCTGTCGGTGCTCACGCAGGCGTGGTACGATGTGGAGTATCTCTTCACGGTAGAGCCGGGCGTGTTTAATCCGCCGCCCAAGGTGCAGAGCGCCGTCATCCGCATGACGCGCAACAAGGTGGAGCGTCTGGGCTGCGACGAGGTGCTCTTCAAGCGGGTGGTCAAGACCGTGTTCAATCAGCGTCGCAAGATGCTGCGCGTCAGTCTGCGCCAGCTATTGCCCCCAACATCGGTGCTGCTGTCGCCCGAAAACCCCGATGCGCTGCTCACCAAGCGGCCCGAACAGCTCACCATCGCACAGTTCGTAGAACTCACAAATATGGTGGAAAAAGAGCTTGTGTGCGAGCACAATGTTTGATTTGCATCAATAATCAGCGTTTTTTTGAGAGAATTTCATTGCAAAAGGTACGGCGAAAAGAAAATCGTCGTACCTTTGCATTGTCAAAAGGATAACACAGCACAAAAGATTGCTCAGGATAACGAAAAAAGGATTGTAGAAAGGATAACAAAAAGAGAACACAGTCAGTTAGGTTTTTAGTTTTTAGGGTATTAAGACATTGTATGAAGATAGTTAGTAATAAGAAAGGTTAGTAGTCAGATTGTTTTTAGGTTAGTATTGTTAAGAGAAAGTAATAGAAAAGGTTTTTAGTTATTAATATCGTGAGTACAGCTCTGAGACGTGAGTCTTGGCGCTGTCTTTTTTTTGTGTGTGCCTAAGCGCCTACCACTGGAAGTCTTCGATGTGCATAATCTCCGGCTCACTGCCGGGCGTGCCCACCACCGTGACCACGTCGAAGCGCACGTCGTAGCCAATGTGTCGGAACTTGATGTAGTGGTTGGCAGCCTGCTTCAGGTTGCGCAGTTTCTGGAAGTCGACGGCCGTTTCCGGCTCGGCAAAGGTGCGGTTGCGGCGTGTTTTCACCTCTACAAACACCACCGTCTGCCCGTCGCGTGCAACGATGTCGATGTCGCGATGGCCCGAATGCCAGTCGCGCTCCAGTATGACGTAGCCCTTGTCTTGCAGGTAAAGCGCCGCCAGGTCTTCGCCCCATTTTCCTAATTCGTTGTGTTCAGCCATTGTTCTTATCGCTAAATATGCTGCAAAAATAGGGAAATCTGCTGAAAAAACATTGACTTTATCCAATTTTATTTTGCTTTTTCTGAAAAAAAAGATATCTTTGCACCAAATAAGCCTATTTCGCGTATGAAAAATTCTGCCAACAACCAACCGCAGGCCGACCAAACGAAGGTTAAGCATTTGAACATCTACGAGGAAGCAAGCCGTTGCTTGCTATGTCTCGATGCTCCTTGCACCAAGGCCTGCCCAACTGGCGACCCCGCCCGCGCCATCCGCGCTATTCGTTTCGACAACCACAAACCTGCCCTGCGCTGGGTGAAGGACTGCAGCGATGCCGACCTGGAGCTTGCCGAGCAGGCCTGCATCCACTACAACTGGCCCATCCGTATCAAGGAGATTGTGCATGCCATCCATCCCGACGATGTGGACGACAGCAATTATCCCTCGCTGGCCATCACGTTCTGCGGCATCCCTTGCGAGAATCCCTTCTTCCTCGCTTCGTCGGCCGTGTGCACCAACTACGAGATGGTGGCCAACGCCTTCGAGGCCGGTTGGGGCGGCGTGTTCTATAAGACCATCTGCATGCAGGAAATCAAGGAAGTGTCGCCCCGCTTCGATGCCATGCACAACAACGCCACCCACGGCGACTTCTACGGCTTCCGCAACATGGAACAGCTGAGCGAGAACCCCGTGGAGATGGACTTCGACATCCTGCGCCGCCTGAAAGAGAACTACCCCACGAAGGTGGTGGTGGCCAGCATCATGGGACAGACCGAAGACGAGTGGGTGGCTCTGGCCAAGATGGCCGAAAAGGCCGGCTGCGACGCCGTGGAGCTCAACTTCTCCTGTCCGCAGATGAAGCACAAAGGCATGGGCAGCGACGTAGGCCAGAGTCCCGAACTGGTCAGGGAATTTACCGCTTGCGTGAAGCAGAGCGTGAGCATACCCGTCATTCCGAAGATGACGCCCAACATCACCCACATTGCCGAGCCCGCCATGGCCTGTCTGGAAGCTGGCGCCGACGCTATTTCGGCCATCAACACCATCAAGTCGGTCACGATGGACACCAATGCCGACGTGGCCGGACAGCGCTGCGTCTCGGGCTACTCCGGTCGTGCCGTCCGTCCCATCGCCCTGCGCCATGTGCTCGAGCTGGCACAGATGCCGCAGAAGACTGAAATCAGTGGCATCGGCGGCATCGAGATGTGGCGCGATGCCCTGGAGTTCATACAGTTAGGCTGCCGCAATGTGCAGGTGTGCACGGCCGTCATGCAGTATGGCTATCGCATCATCGACGACCTGCTGTTGGGCCTGCAGCGCTATTTGGCCAAGCGCGGTCTGACGTCGCTCGACGCCCTTGTGGGCGAGGCGTTGCCGCTGTTTGCCAACCCCGACCACCTGAACCGCGAGACCATTATCTATCCCAAGTTCGACCATGAGCGGTGCGTGGGTTGCGGCCGTTGCTCAGTGTCGTGCAGCGACGGCGGCCATCAGGCCATCGTCTTCGACCACGCCACGCGCCGTCCGCGGCTTGTGGGCAACAAGTGCGTAGGTTGCCATCTTTGCCGTCTGGTGTGCCCCACCGGTGCCATCGGCATCAGCAAGCGTGTGCCGCGTAAAGCATAGATGGAAACGATAGCCATAGGATTACTCTTGCCGCTGCTGGGCACCATGCTCGGTTCGGCATTCGTCTTTTTCATGAAAGACCAAATGCCCGTGCGCGTACAGAAGTCGTTGTTGGGCTTTGCCTCCGGCGCCATGTTCTATGTGGTGGTCGAAGAACTCATTCCCGAAGCCTCGGAAGGCGAGCACTCCAACCTCAGCACCATTGGTTTCGCCATCGGTTTCGTGCTCATGATGGTGCTCGATGTGGTGATGGGATAAAAACCAAGGAGACTGAAACGATGAAACAAACCAAACATACCGGAAAATTGCTGTTGGCGGCCGGCGCGCTGCTGGCGCAACCGGCAACTGCCCAGAGTCAGGAAGCGCAAGGCCAGAAAGCCACGCCCGAGCGCCCCAACATCATCTTCATTCTGGCCGACGATATGGGATATGGCGACTTGGCCTGCTACGGCAATGACTATATTCAGACGCCAAACATTGACCGTCTGGCGCAGACGGGCACACGTTTCACGCAGGCATATGCCGGAAGCGGCATCAGTTCGCCGTCGCGCTGCTCGCTCATGACGGGCAGGAACAGTGGCAACACCCGTATTCGCGACAACTTCTGCTACGCTGGCGGCATCGAGGGACTGAAAATCAACACGCGGGGCGACACCATCATTGTGCGCAGAGCCAACCTCTTGCCGCAGGACACAACCATCGCTACCGTGATAGGCACGGCTGGCTACAGGACGTGTCTGGTCAACAAATGGCATCTCGACGGATACGACCCCGGTGCATCGCCCAATCATCGCGGCTTCGACGAGTTCTATGGCTGGACCATAGCTACCGTACACAGCAATTCGCCCTACTACTATCCCTACTACCGCTTCCACGGCGACAGCCTGATTACTATCCGCGAGAACGAACACGATGCGCATGTGCGCCACAACACGGAGATTTCTACCGACGATGCCATCGCCTTCATCCACCGCAACAAGGAGCATCCCTTCTTCCTCTTTCTTGGCTACGACGCTCCCCACGAACCTTATACCATCGACGACACTTCGTGGTATGACGCTCAGGGCGAGTGGAAGTGTGTCACGGTGAAGAAAGGCGCGCCGCTTGAGCTCTATCGCATCAGCGAAGACCCGTGCGAACAGCACAATCTGGCCGACGAGTATCCGCAGTTGGTGGAGCAGTTCGACGAGGTGATGCGCAAAATGCACAAGCCTTCCGCGAACTATCCTGTTCCGGACGACGAGGTAAAGAAAAAATGAAATAGTCGAGGAGTACGTTGTGATGCTATCGTTCCCTTTTGCCCGTCCGCTCTATGTCATGCTGAAACCGGCTGGTGCCAGCTGCAATCTGGCGTGCCGTTACTGCTACTATCTGGAGAAGAGCCGGCTCTACGACCATGCTGCGTCGGCCTCAATGATGAGCGACGAGCTGCTGGAAGAGTTCATACGGCAGTACATCGAAGCGCAAACCATGCCGCAGGTGCTCTTCACATGGCATGGAGGCGAGCCGCTGCTGCGTCCGTTGTCCTTCTATCGGCGTGCCTTGGAGTTGCAGCGCAAGCATGCCCGAGGACGGCAGATAGACAACTGCCTGCAGACCAACGGCATGCTGCTCACCGACGAGTGGTGCGAGTTTCTCAGGGAGAACCGCTTCCTGGTAGGCATCTCTATCGATGGACCGCAACCGCTGCACGATGCTTATCGGCAGACGCGGGGCGGGCGCCCGACGTTCGATGCCGTCATGCGGGGCATCCGCTTGCTTCAGAAACATGGTGTGGAGTGGAATGCGATGGCCGTTGTCCATCGCCTCAATGCCGAGAAGCCCTTGGAGTTCTATCGCTTCTTCCGCGACATAGGCTGCCAGTACTTGCAGTTTACGCCCGTGGTCGAGCGCGTGGTCAGGCGTGGCGACGGGTGTTCGCTGGCTGCGGGCAGCGAGCAGGGTGGGGTGGTGACCGACTACTCCGTCACTCCTTCGCAGTGGGGCCGTTTTCTCTGTACGCTCTACGATGAGTGGGTGCGGACCGATGTGGGCCATCTGTTTGTGCAACTCTTCGATGCTACGCTGGCCAACTGGGTTGGCGAGCCGCCGGGCGTCTGTTCGCTCTCGTCGTCGTGTGGCCATGCGGCTGTGATGGAGCATAATGGCGACGTCTATTCGTGCGACCACTTCGTCTTTCCCAACTATCGCTTAGGCAACATCCGTCAGCAGTCGCTCACCCAACTGCTCTATAGCGAGCGGCAACAGCAGTTCGGCCGTCAGAAGACCGCAGGCCTGCCCCGCCAATGCCGTGAGTGCAGCTATCTGTTTGCCTGCCATGGCGAGTGTCCGCGCAACCGCTTTGCCGTCGATGCCTATGGCGAGCCCCACCTCAACTATCTCTGTGCCGGTTATCGCCAGTACTTTGCCCACGTTGCTGCCGACATGGACTTCATGCGGGCAGAGCTTGAGGCCGGTCGTCCGCCCGCTAATGTGATGCTTCGCTATGGTGCATCGGCTTTTCGGCCTAACCATTCACTATAGCTTATTATAATTAAAATATTCAAATAAATATCAATATCTTACTTATTGTAAGTGAATCTTTCGTATATTTGTAACAGAAACTAAACGTTCTCCAGCAACAAAACCTAAAAATATGAAGAAGCAACTACTATTATTTTTCGTATTCTCGGCATTATCACTTTCCTGCTGGGCAGGAAAGGTCACGGTCGATCAGGCTCTCAGAACGGCTTCAAGCTTTATGAGTGGCAAGACATTCAAAATTGCAGTCTGCAGTCGGAAGCAAGTGTCTCTTCATCGTACTAAGGAAACACCTTTCTATGTATTCAATGCCACAGATGGCGGATTTGTTGTTGTTTCGGGTGACGACCGCACAAGAGAAATCCTGGGCTATTCGTTGACGGGCTCTCTTGATATGGACAGTCTGCCTGCCAACCTTCAGTGGTGGCTGGACGAATATGCAAGACAAATAAGTGCGCTTGGAACATCTACCGTCGCCGTGAATACATCACGGGTGCTTTCGGCAGCATCGGCCATCTCTCCACTAATTGATACCAAATGGGATCAAGGAGCACCTTACAACAATATGTGTCCCGACGGAAACGGAAAGGATTATTACGAATCAGGGTATGATGCAGGCAACAGGTGTCTTACGGGGTGTGTGGCAACCGCAATGGCTCAGGTGATGTGTTATTGGAAGTGGCCAAAGTCGAGTACTGCGCTTGGAGCTTATATAGCGAAGAATTTTGAAGTAAAAAGTCTGCCATCAACAACATTCAAGTGGGACTTGATGAAAGACAGTTATGGCAATAGCGAGACAGGAGAAGCTGTCGATGCCGTGGCAGAACTGATGAGATATTGTGGGCAGGCGGCAATGACTGACTATATGACGTATCAATCAGGTGCTTACCTCTTTCAAGAAGTTATGTCGGGCGCATTCAGCTACAGCCGTAACATGAGGAATATTTATCGTGACCAATATAATCTGGATGAATGGGAAAATATTATCTATCGTGAACTGGCAGAGGGAAGACCTGTGATATATAATGGGTACAGCACGAATGGTGGTCACGAATTTATCGTAGACGGATATGATACTAACGGGTTGTTTCACATTAACTGGGGATGGGGAGGATCTTACGATGATTATTTTCTGCTGTCTGTTGCTGATCCATATATGCCTGGTGTAGATGGAAACTCCAGTAGTGGAGGATACAGATACAATCAGTTTGCACTGGTAGGTATCAAGCCTTTCCGTGAAGGTGAGTCAGAACCTTATGCATTACTTAGTGAAGATGCTCAAACCGTTACATTCTATTACGACGGTCATCTGATTAGCCGTGAAGGAATGGATCTTGGCAATGACTATCAATATTTTCCTGATAAGCAAACCTACGCTGCTGTTACTAAAGTTATTATCGACGATTCGTTTGCCGACTATTATCCTTTTAGTACCGAACAGTGGTTCAATAGATGCAATAACCTGAAAGCAATAGAAGGTATTTCAAATCTTCATACCGACTATGTGACAAATATGCGCGAAATGTTCAGCGGTTGTTCCAGTCTGACGAGTCTCGACCCGAGCGGCTTTAAGACCGACAACGTGACGAATATGTATAGTATGTTCCGCAACTGCTCCAGCCTTGCCAGTCTTGACCTGAGTGGCTTTAAGACCGACAATGTGACAAATATGAGCGAAATGTTCAGCGGTTGTTCCAGCCTGACGAGCCTCGACTTGAGCGGCTTCAAGACCGACAACGTGACGGAAATGCGCGAAATGTTCAGCGGTTGTTCCAGCCTTGCCAGCCTCGACCTGAGCGGCTTCAAGACCGACAACGTGACGAATATGTATAGTATGTTCCGCAACTGCTCCAGCCTGACGAGCCTCGACCTGAGCTGCTTCAAGACCGACAACGTGACGGAAATGCGCGAAATGTTCAGCGGTTGTTCCAGCCTGACGAGCCTCAACCTGAGTGGCTTTAAGACCGACAACGTGACGAATATGTATAGTATGTTCTACAACTGCTCCAGCCTGACGAGCCTTGACCTGAGCTGCTTCAAGACTGGCAGCGTGACGGAAATGCGCGAAATTTTCAGCGGTTGTTCCAGCCTGACGAGCCTCGACTTGAGCGGCTTCAAGACCGACAATGTGGCAGATATGTACCAACTTTTTAATGGTTGCACCAGCCTTGCCAGCCTCGACCTGAGCGGCTTCAAGACCGACAATGTAACGAATATGCGCGGAATGTTCGGATCCTGTTCCAACTTGAAGAGTATCAATCTCAGTACCTTCAATACCAATAACGTGACGACTATGTGGGATATGTTCAGCGGTTGTTCGAGCCTGACTACTCTCGACCTCAGCAACTTCAACACAAGCAACGTGACGCTTATGGGCAATATGTTCAGAAGATGCTCAAATCTGATAACCATTTATGCAGGAGTCGGTTGGAACACTGACAAGGTAGAGAATTCATCTAATATGTTTCAGAGATGTATCAACCTCAAAGGTGGTCAGGGGACTGAATACAACTCTTCATACATCGACCATTTCTATGCCCGCATTGACGGCGGTGTTGAGTCACCAGGCTATTTCACCTATAAGCAAAGTGCAGACATCGGTACTATGGATTCTGATAACATTACGGTATCGGGAGACATCTATGATTTCATGGGTCTAAAGCGTTACCATTATACAAAGGGGCTGAACATTATCCGTATGAGCGATGGTAGGGTGAGGAAGATTGTTGTGAGAGATCGTTAAAATCGAACAACTAACATCGAACTTGCATCCAGTACAGCCGTTCCTCGTCGTCCATTTTCTCAATGGCATAGCGCAGTGTCGTGCGGGGCATCTCGTGGGCATGCTGACGAAGAAAGTCGCGCAGCAGGTCGACCGATACGCGCTTGCCCATCTCGCGCAGCATCCAGCCCACTGCCTTGTGCATCAGGTCGTGAG
>CAMOTK010000015.1 GCA_946625715.1 uncultured Prevotella sp.
CTTTTGTTAACCTTAAATCTAATACTATGAAAAACACATTGCAAAGATACGAGTTTGTTTTAATCTGCAAGCGTTTTTACAGAAAAAGTTTCGGTTTATAACTAAATTTAACTATTAAACTTCAATTTGTCGCCCATCGAAGGCCAATTTGATGTCGATTGGAAGTTTTCGGTTGACTTCTTCATGCAATCCGATGTCGTGGCAGGAGTGGATGAGGAAGGTGCGGCGGGCCCCCACCCTTCGGGCGAAGGCGATGGCATCGTCGACGAGCTGGTGGGAATGGTGGGGCTTGTCGAAGCGCAGGGCGTTGACCACCAGCGTATCGAGGTCGCGCAGATAGGGAAGTTCGGTGTCGGGTATGGTCTTCATGTCGGTGATGTAGGCCAGGCGGCCGAAGCGGAAGCCGAGGATGGGCAGACGGCCGTGCATCACGCGGATGGGCAGCACCTCAATGTCGCCCACGTGCAGGGGCTCGTGGGGCTTCAGCTCGTGCAGACCGATGGCGGGCACGCCCGGGTAGCGGTGCTCGGCAAAGCAGTAAGGCAACATCTGGAGCATGCCGTCGCAGGCCTGCTTGTCGGCATAGACGTTGATTTCGCCAAACTGACAGTAAGGCCTGATGTCGTCCATGCCGCCTATGTGGTCGTAGTGGGCGTGGGTGACGAGTATGGCGTCGATTTTGCGGAAGGGCTGCGGCAGCATCTGCTGGCGGAAGTCGGGTCCGCAGTCGACGAGTATGCGCGTGGTGGCGGTTTCCACCAGTGCCGCACAGCGCGTGCGCTTGTCGTGCGGGTCGGTGCTCTGGCAGACGGGGCACTGGCATCCCAGAACGGGAACGCCGCAGGATGTGCCTGTGCCAAGGAATGTGAGTGTCATGCTATATAATATTTACCTCTGGATGGATATCTATGCCGAAACGCTGGCTGACGTCGTGGCGGATGGCCTCGCACAGGCGCACGATGTCGGCGCCCGTTGCGCCGCCGCGGTTGACGAGCACCAGGGCCTGCTTGTCGTGTACGCCGGCCGGTCCGAGCGAGCGTCCTTTCCAGCCGCACTGGTCAATCATCCAGCCGGCGGGAATCTTCTCGTGGGCGTCGTCAACGTGGTAGTGGGGCATCTGGGGATAGTCGGCCAAGAGGCTCTCGAACTTTTCGCGCGACACCACGGGGTTCATGAAGAAGCTGCCGGCATTGCCCTGCACCTTGGGGTCGGGCAACTTGGCACGGCGGATGTCGATGATGACCTGTCGCAGTTGGGCCAGCGTAGGCTCGGCTATGCCCTGCCGCTCCAGTTCGGCGCGTATGTTGCCGTAGTCGAGGTTGAGCGCCGCCTGGCGGTGCAGCCTGTAGGTGACGCGCGTGATGAGATACTGGTTCTTCCATGCGTGCTTGAAGCGGCTCTGGCGATAGCCGTACTGGCAGTCGGCATTGGCAAACGTGCAGACGTCGCCCGTGGCCACGCTCACGGCCTTGACGGTTTCTATCAGTTGGGCAGCCTCAGCGCCGTAGGCACCGATGTTCTGCACGGCGCTCGCGCCAACGTCGCCCGGTATGAGCGAGAGGTTTTCGGCACCGTAGAACCCCTGCCCGACGGCAAAGGCCACCACATCGTCCCACACCTCGCCGCTGCCACACGTGAGCAGCACGTCGTTGCCGTCGGCCGTCACCTCGATGCCGCGCATGGCCGAGCGCACCACGGTGCCCTCGAAGTCGCGCGTCAGCAGCAGGTTGCTGCCGCCGCCGATAATCAGGTAGGGCTCGCCGGAGCGCAAATGTTCGGCCACCTGCCGGGCATCGTCCGTCGAGTCGTACTCCAGGAAACGGCGACAACGGGCATCGATACCAAACGTATTGTGCCGCAGCAAGCTATAATCTTTGTAGTCTTTCATTATGTGATGATTTTCACCAGCTTCCAGTCGCCGCCCAACTTGCGGAACGTCAGTTCCATCTCGAAGCCGTTGGCTATGCCGCGAATGATGAAGATGCGCTGGTTGGAGGGCTTGTAGGGCTCTCCATATATAATATTATAAAGTACGCGTGTGGGGAACTCCGGCGCAAAGCCGTCCCAGAACTCGGGCGTGATGGTGCCTTCCATCTGGTTGAAGTCGTCGTCGGGGTCGGGGCCGACAAACACCATCTCGCTGGCCAGGCTCTGGCGCTGGAAGACGGAGTCGCTGACAAACTTCTGATAGAACTCGAGGAACGAGGCGTTGGGATTCTTCGCCACCGCCTGGTGGTTGAGCTTTTGCAGCATCCAAAGACCGTTGACGCGGTTGAACACATACTGCTGCACGTAGTGGGTGTTCAGGTAGATGCGCTCCACGGTGGCCGTCTGCAGCTCGGTGTTGTTGGCGAGCTCGCGGTCCTTCGGACTATTAAAGATAATGGTGTAGTAGCCTTGGCGCATGAAAAAGTTGTCGGTTTTCCACTCGTCGCGCTGCAGGGTCTGGAGCTTGCCGTGACGGTCCACCTGCAATGGGAAACTGATGCGCGACAACTGCAACTTGCGGTTGCCGGCAAAATTGAAGATGAAGTCGTCGAACAACTCGTCGGCAGCCTTCGACAGAGGCTCTTCTTCGAGCAGGCGCTCTTCTTCAGACAACGCCAGCGTGTCGGCCAGCGAATCGACGGTGTCGGCAGCCATGCCCTCGGCAGGAGCTGTCTTGTTGCCCTGACATGCCAGCATGGTGAGCACGACGGACAGTAGAGGTATCAATATCTTTTTCATTGACTTTTCGCGGTGCAAAGATACTGCAAACGGCAGACACTACAAAATAATTTCAAACATTTATTTGCTCAAATTTGCTTAATCGCAAACAATTCGTTAATTTTGCATCGTTAAAATGACTTTTAAACCATATCAGCCCTGATGAAAGACATCGTGAAAATAGTCCTCACCGGAGGACCATGTGCAGGAAAGACTACCGCCCTGGTGCGCATCATCGAGCATTTCTCGAGCCTCGGCTACAAGGTGTTCACTATCCCCGAGGTGCCTACGCTCTTCACGCAGGCCGGCATGAACTACCTGACCGACAACAAAGGCTTCTTCTACGAAGGCGAGAAGGCCACGCTCGAAGTGCAGCTGGCGCTCGAGGACAAGTTCACACGCATGGCACAGGAATGCACCGAGCCCTGCATCATCGTCTGCGACCGCGGCACGATGGACATCTCGGCCTATATGACGCCCGAGCTGTGGGCCGAAATAACCCGCGCCGTGGGCACCTCGACGCCCGAACTGCGCCAGCGCTACGATGCCGTGCTCCATCTGGTGTCGGCTGCCGACGGGGCTGAGCAGTACTATACCACCGCCAACAACGCTTCGCGCAACGAGACCAACGACGAGCAGGGACTGCGCATTGCACGCCAGCTCGACAAGAAGGTCATTAAGGCGTGGACGGGCCATCCCCATCTGCGCGTCATCAACAACCACAACGACTTCGAGGCCAAGATGCGCCGCGTGCTCAAGGAAATCAGCGGCGTGCTCGGTCTGCCCCGCCCCATCGAGGAAGAGCGCAAGTATATTGTCGAGATTATTGGCGAACTGCCCGTCGACTGCATCGAGAGCGATATCACCCAGACCTATCTCACAGGCGAGCCGGGCACCGAAGTGCGCCTGCGCAAGCGCTGCTGGCAGGGCAAGGACGTCTACGTGCACACCACGAAGAAACCGTCGTCGGCCACCGAAGAACTGGTCACCGAACGCCAAATCAACAACTCGCTCTACGAGATGATGCTCCGCCTGGCCGACCCCAAGCGCCGCACCATACGCAAGCATCGCCGCAGCTTCATCTGGAAAGGCCAGTACTTCGAAATGGACACCTATCTCGACGAGCTCGAAGGTCTGATTATCCTCGAAACGAAAGGCATCGTCGAGGGCGAGCGCATCAACGTGCCACCCTTCATCCGACTGAAAGAAGAAATCACGGGCAACCAGAAATACTACAACTACAACTTGGCAGAACGGTAAATGCAGATTAGCAAGGCAACGGCAAGCAACTGGCAGCGGCTGAACACAGATTCGACCGAAAGACTGACCAAGAGAGCCAACAAGACGAGGTCGGCCAAGAAGGTCGTTGCCACCCGCTACCTGAACTGCGACGCCGCCAACCGCCTGCTAAGCCTGGTGGCAGACCTTGAAGCGCCCGTTGAAGACATCATCTTCACGCTCTGTGCCGACTGCTTGCAACAGGCAGGCATCGCGCAACGGGCCAACGTAGGCCGCTTCCTTTCCCAACAGCCCTACCGTAAGTTGCCCATCATCTTGCCGCCGGGCATCTGGCAGACGCACGACGACCTGCTGGGCTTCGTCTACCAGTCGCTCATTACCGAGGGCGAGCGCAACGCCACGGGCCAATACTACACGCAGAAGAAGGTGGTCGACGACATGCTCGCCGGCCTCACCATTCAGCCCCACGACACGCTCTTCGACCCTTGCTGCGGCAGCGGCGCCTTCCTCATGCGCGTGCCCACCGAACATCCCGAGCAGCTCTACGGCATGGACATCAACCCGATGGCCGTGCTCATTGCCACCACCAACCTGCTGACGAAGTATGCCGACCGCGACTTCATGCCCCACATCTACTGTCAGGACTTCCTGGCCCACGGCCTGTTCGACGACGACACATCGAATTTCCCACGGAAGTTCACCTACATCTACACCAACCCGCCGTGGGGTGCCGACAAGGCCGGACGCTACAAGAACGATTTCCCCGAGATTACGTCGAAAGAAAAGGCGTCGATGTTCATCGTCGAGGCCCTGCGCCACCTGCAGCCGTCGGGCACGCTCTGCTTCCTGTTGCCCTCGTCGCTGCTGAAAATCAAGGTGCATGCCGACGTGCGCCGACACATTCTGCGCCACGCCGTCATCGAACACTTAGAGGCATACAACGACCGCTTCGACGGCGTGTTCACCGACTTCTTCAGCATCAGGCTCACGCCCTCGCCCATGCTTCGGCCGGTGGTCGACACCGAGACGCCCTTCATGACGCTGTCGGACATGGACCAGCAGATTATAGAACAGATGGAACAGCAACGCCACGACGACCTGCGCCACAGCCGCTGGGCACTGGGCATCGTCACGGGCAACAACAAAGCACTGCTGAAAAGTGAGCCTTCGGCCGATACCGAACCTATCTTCACGGGCAAGCAGGTCGACGCCTTCCGTCTGAAGCCGGCCGCATCGCACATCGTTTTCCAGCCGGCCACCTTCCAACAGTGCGCCAAGGAAGAGTTCTATCGGGCTCCCGAGAAACTCATCTACCGCTTCATTGCCAAATATCCCGTCGTGGCCTACGACGACCGGCAGCAGCTCTGTCTGAACAGTGCCAACATCCTCATTCCGCAGGTCGACGGTCTGTCGGTGCGCAGTGTGGCGGCACTGCTCAACTCGTCGCTCTACCGCTTCTACTACCAGACCCGATTCTCCGACCTGAAAGTGCTGAAGGGCAACCTGCAGGCCCTGCCCTTCCCGCTGCTCACGGCCCAACAAGACCAGGCGCTGAGCCATCTGGCCCAAGAGGCATCAGCCGTGGCCGCACCCGACGTGCACGACCGTCTCGACCGTCTCGTCTACAGCATCTTCGGCTTTGGCCACGAGATGCAACAATACATAGCTCATAAACTCACTTGAAAAAAAACAACTCAGACTTATGCTAAAACAATCGCAACGATTTCTGCTCACGGCAGCCGTTCTGCTGCTCACAGCAATGAACACCTCAGCACAGCGCCCCACAGGCCGCAACAGTATCAGAATCACCGACCCGGCTTTCTTCCAGACCGACGAGGCCCGGCAGATAGGCGAACAAGTGCTGCTCTACCAGCGCGTGACGGGCGGTTGGCCGAAGAACATCGACATGGCCCGTCCGCTCAGCGACGAGGAGCGCGCCAAGGTGCAGGCCGACAAGCAGCGCCGCAACGACTCTACCACCGACAACAATGCCACGAGCATGCAGATGAACTATCTGGCCCGACTCTATCAGGCCACTAAGGAGAAGCGCTATCGCGAGGGATTCCGCAAGGGCGTCGACTATCTGCTCAGCGGACAATACGCCAACGGCGGCTGGCCGCAGTTCTGGCCTGAGATGCGCGACTACCAGATTCACATCACCTACAACGACAATGCCATGATAAACACCATGAAGCTGTTGCGCGACATTGCCAAACAAAAGGAACCCTACGGGGGCGACCTGACCACCAAAGCGCAACGCCAGCGCATGCAGGAGGCTTTCGACAAAGGCATAGAGTGCATCCTGAACACGCAGATTGTGGCCAACGGCGAACTCACCATCTGGTGCCAGCAGCACTATCGCGACACCTATCTGCCGGCACCGGCCCGTGCCTACGAGCTGCCGTCGTACTGTCCGATGGAGAGTGTTGGCATCGTCGACTTGCTCATGAGTCTGCCCAACCCCAGCGAGCGGGTGAAGAAGGCAGTGCACCAGGCCATGAAATGGTTTGATAAGTACAAGCTGACGGGACTGACCATCAAGCGCGACCGCGATAACATCATCAATGGCAAGGCCAACACCCTCATGATTGACGACCCCAAGGCTGCGCCTATCTGGGCTCGCTTCTACGACTTGGAAAACTGCGAACCGTATGTGTGCGACCGCGACGGTGTGCCCCGCCACTATCTGGAAGAGATTGGCCCGGAGCGTCGCAATGGCTACAGTTGGTTTGGCAACTATGCCACACGCCTCTACTCACGCTACGAGAAATGGGCCGACAAGCACGATGCCGCTAACAAGGTGGCCATCAGCCTGGAGACCAAGGGTGCCAACGAGAATGGTACGCTGAAGATTTTCCACCGTCCGGCCTACGACATCAAGCCCGTCAGCAAGTATTAATGGTTAGATGGCATAGCCAAGTGTCAACTGAAAGCACTTGGTATGCGTCTTGGGCATTTCCACATTGGGCAGGTCCTGATAGGGCTTGCTGATGCCGATGTGGTAGCGCAGGTCGATGCAGAAGCGATTGAACTCATAGCAGATGCCAATGGGTATGCTGAGGTCGATGTCGCGAAAGTTAGACTTCACGTTCACGCCCTGCGAACGGGCGGCAAGCAACCAGCCAACCTGGAAGCCGGCTTTCAGCGACAAGCCCGTATTGCCCACGTAGCCAATAAGCATAATGGGGATGTTCAGATAGTGCAGATGGATGGTGTTGCCTGGCATTTCTTCGTATTTAGGCCAGCGGTTGCCCTGCCAACTGTAGAGCAGGCCGAGGCTGGCACCGAAGTTGTTGGCCAGCAGCTGCTCCACCTCGAAACCAGCCGTCAGTCCGACCTTATAGCTGGGCTTAATGTAGTGGTCGTCCATTTCAGAAGTATAGACCTTGTCGTCTATCTTCGAGAAGTTCACACCAAGACGGGGATAAATCGTGGTATTCTGAGCCTGCAAGCCCATGCCTGTCAACATCATGACAGCTATCAAAAATAATTTCTTCATCGCTTCAGTTTTTTATTTTCTAAACGAAGCAATGAAGAAATTATTGTATTCTACTGCAAATAGGCAGGCGCCTATTTCTTCCGATTGAACAGCTTGGCGCAGAGGAAGCCCACAAGGAAGATGACGATGGTGCCGAAGACGATGGCCAGATACTCATGGACACCGCTGGCGGGCAGGCCCAACCACTGGGCAGCACTAATCCAGCCGATGACGATGACGCCGCAAATGACGCCGATGGCTGCATCGATATTGCGCACACGGCGCGACAGGTAGCCCAAGAGGAACAGGCCCAACATGCCGCCGCTGAAGATGCTCGACAGTTTCCACCAGGCATCGATGATGCTCTCCACGCTCAGCATGGCAATGGCAACAATGGCTCCAAGAATGCCGACAATGAAGCTGCTCAGGCGCAGCACAAACACATGGTGGCGGTCGGTCTTGCCCTTCACAAGCGGTGCGTAGTAGTCGGTCAGAATAATGGTGGCCGCCGAGGTGACGCTGGTCGACACGGTGCTCATGCCGGCGGCAAAGATGCTCGCAATCAGCAAGCCGCGCAAGCCCACCGGCAGACCGTTGACAATGAAGTACGGGAACACGTAGTCGGGCTTCTGCGCAATCTCCTGCGGCAGCAGGTCGGGATTGGCCGTATAGTAGCTGTAGAGCGCCGAACCGATGAGGAAGAACAGGGCCGAAACGGGGATGAACAGATAGCCGCCAAACAGTGCGGAGAAGCGCGCCGACTTCTCGTCCTTGGCAGCATGGTAGCGCTGCACGTAGTTCTGGTCGATGCCGTAGTTCTGCAGGTTGATGAAGATGCCGTAAATCAGGCACACCCAGAAGGTGCTGGTAGAGAGGTCGCTGGTGAACTCGCCCAGCGAGAACTTGTTGCCCTGCGGCGAGTTGATGGCTAAGTCAAAGATTTGCATCGGCCCTTCGGGCATCGAGAAGAAGAGGATGACCAGACAGAGCAGGGCACCGCCAATGAGGATAATGCCCTGAATGGCATCGGCCCAGATGACGGCTTTCAGTCCGCCCAACATCGAATAGAAGATGATGGCCACGGTGGTCAGGATGATGACCACGTGCATGTTCCATCCCATCAGGATATACATGGGCACGGCCAACAGATAGAGTATCGAACCCATGCGGGCAATCTGCGTCAGCAGGTAGCAGGCCGAGGCATAGAGCCGCGCCCACTTGCCGAACTTCTCTTCGAGGAAGGCGTAGGCCGACACCGAACCGCTCTGCCTGTAGAACGGCACGAAATACTTGGCGGCAAAATAGCTGGCAATGGGAATGCTGAGCGAAAAGACGAAGGCGTTCCAGTTGGAAGCAAACGCCTTGCCGGGATAGCCGATATAGCTGATGCTCGACACGTAGGTGGCAAAGATGCTCATGCCCACCACCCATCCGGGCAGCGAACCGCCGGCACGGGTGAAGTCCTTGGCCGATGAGCCTTTCTTGAAAAACGATGCTCCCATGAGCACGACGCCTCCCGTAAAGACGAGGAAGACGATAAGGTCGATTGTTTGCATGGTTGTAGGTTAGTAGTCTTTTGGTAGTGTCGGTAGTTTCTGCGTTCTATTTATGGGCCTTGTAGTATTCTAAGCCCAGTCGCACATTCTCCTTCACGGCATCCGTCGAGAACGTGGCGCCTGTCACGCCGTCCACCTGCTGCTTCAGGGCGTCTTTCACCTTCATGCCGTCCCACTTCGTGAGCAGTTGGCGCTTCACCTTCGCCCAGTACTTAGGCGTTTCTTGGTTCTTCAGCGCCTCAATCTTCACAATCTTATTTTTCTTGATGTAGATTTTCAGCGGTGTGGTGCCCACATAGCCTACCACATCCTTGCCCAGAGTGGTAGTGTTCACGATGTACGTACCATTCTCTTTCACCATCGTATCATTGGCAGGGGCTGCACTGAGGAGTGTCATTGTGAGCATGAGTGCCATCGTAGCCATCATGCAGATAGTCAGATTCTTCTTCATATCGTCGTTTTGTTTCGTAAATTTCGATGCAAAGGTACGAAAAATCTGTAATTACACAATCGTCTTTTATAGGTATTTACGTTAATGTTCCAAAAAAAATTCGTAACTTTGTCGCCAAAATTTATTACTAACGACCAATAAACGACACGCAATATGGAAAAGAACATTCTGGCAGGGCTCATCGCCCGACAACTGAACATAGCAGAGAATCGCGTGACAGGCACACTGGCACTGCTCGACGAAGGCGCCACTATCCCCTTCATTGCCCGCTACCGCAAGGAGCGCACGGGCGGACTCGACGAGGTGCAGATTGCGGCCATCAGCGAGCAGAACGAGCGCTTGAAAGAGCTCGTGAAGCGCAAAGAGACGGTGACGAAGACCATCAGCGAGCAGGGCAAGATGACGCCCGAGCTGCAGAAGCGCATTGACGACTGCTGGGAAGCCACCCTGCTGGAAGACATCTACCTGCCCTACAAGCCCAAGCGCCGCACCCGTGCACAGGTGGCTCGCGAACAGGGTTTGGAACCGCTGGCCACGATTCTTCTGATGCAGCGCGAGCGCAACCCCGAACAGGCCGCACTGCGCTTTGTGAAGGGCGATGTGGCCGATGCCGAGGCGGCGCTGAAGGGCGCACAGGACATCATTGCCGAACAAGTGAGCGAGGACGAGCGCAGCCGACAGCAGGTGCGCGGGGCTTTCCGCCGCGAGGCCGTCATCACGTCGAAGGTGGTGAAGAGCAAGGCCGACAGCGACGAAGCCGCCAAGTTCAGCGACTACTTCGACTGGCACGAGCCGCTGCGCCGCTGCTCGAGCCACCGCCTGCTGGCCATGCGCCGCGGCGAGGCCGAAGGCATTTTGCGCGTGAGCATCACGGTAGACGACGAGGCCTGCACCGACCGGCTGAAGCGCCACTACGTCTACGGCCCTACGCCCTGCGGCAAGTTAGTGGCCGAAGCCGTCGACGACGGTTACAAGCGTTTGCTCCGCCCCTCGATAGAAACCGAGTTTGCCGCCCAGAGCAAGGAGCAGGCCGACGACGAGGCCATCCGCGTGTTTGCCGAGAACCTGCGCCAGCTGTTGCTTGGTGCGCCCCTCGGCCAGAAGCGCGTGATGGGCATCGACCCGGGCTTCCGCACTGGTTGTAAGGTGGTGTGCCTCGACGCCCAGGGCAACCTGCTCCACCACGAGGCTATCTTCCCCCACCCGCCTGTGAACCACCGTGCACAGGCCACCATCCACCTGCAACAGATGGTGAGCGACTACCACATCGAGGCCATCGCCATTGGCAATGGCACGGCCAGCCGCGAGACGCGCACCTTCGTGGAGGAAGTCGTCGACCAGCAGACCACCATCTACGTGGTCAGCGAAGACGGTGCCTCGGTCTACTCGGCTTCGAAGGTGGCGCGCGATGAATTTCCCGACGAAGACGTCACCGTGCGCGGTGCCGTGTCGATAGGTCGCCGACTGATGGACCCGCTGGCCGAACTGGTGAAGATTGACCCGAAGAGCATTGGCGTGGGACAGTATCAGCACGACGTGGACCAAACGAAACTGAAGCACCAACTGGACCAAACGGTCGTGTCGTGCGTCAATCAGGTGGGCGTCAACCTCAACACCGCTTCGAGCCATCTGCTGCAATACGTCAGCGGACTGGGTCCGGCTTTGGCCAAGAACATTGTGGACTACCGGCGCGACAACGGCGCCTTCACCTCGCGTGCACAGCTGAAGAAGGTGCCGCGCTTAGGCCCCTCGGCCTTCGAGCAGTGTGCCGGTTTCTTGCGCATTCCCGATGCCAAGAACCCGCTCGACAACAGTGCCGTTCACCCCGAGAGCTACCGTGTGGTAGAGCAGATGGCCAAGGACCAGGGCTGCACGGTGGCCGAACTTATCAAAGAGAAAGACATTCGTGCGCGTATAGATATTAATAGGTACGTGACGGCCGAGACTGGTCTGCCCACCCTGCGCGACATTATGAAAGAGCTGGAGAAGCCCGGGCGCGACCCACGCCAGCAGATTGAGGAGTTCCACTTTGCCGAAGGCATTGAGACGATAGACGACCTCACGGTGGGCATGGTGCTGCCGGGCATTGTGACGAACATCACCAACTTCGGCGCTTTCGTCGACATCGGTGTACATCAGGACGGACTGGTACACATCTCGCAACTGGCCGACAAGTTTGTGCGCGACGCCAACGAGGTGGTACACCTGCACCAGCACGTGAAAGTGAAAGTGAGCGAGGTGGACAGCCGTCGCCATCGCATCTCGCTCACTATGAAGGGGGTTGAACAATAGAATTCGCTTACAGAGGCTTTGAGAAGTTGGCCACCGTGTCGATGAAAGCGGCAGGGTTGCCCATGTCGTAGCGCTCGCCCTTGAGGCGGATGCCAATCATGCCCTGCTGCTTGCGCACGGTTTCGAGCGCAGCCGTCAGCTCAATCTCGCGGGTGGTCTCGCCAGCCTCGTCGGCCGCCTTGATGTCGGCTTCCAGCTGGTGGAACACCTCGGGCGTGAGGATGTACTGGCCAAACACCGAGCAATACTCTTTCTCGCCCTTGCTGTTGCGCACGCCCAGATTCTTCTCGGCGTTGTAGGCCGTGGGCTTCTCGCAGAGCTGCGACACGTTGAGGATGCGCTCGTCCTTGTCTTCCCACACACCTGTCATGATGCCGAAGTGGCTCACCTGCGACACGTCGACCGGATAGAGTCCGAGAATGAGCGTGTTGTAGCGCTCGTACTGCTCTATCAGCTGCAGGGCGCAGGGCTTGTTGGAGAGCGAGCGATAGAGCGTGTCGCCCAGCATGAGCAGCACGGGCTCGTTGCGGGCAAAGTCGGCTGCCTGATAGACGGCATGGCCGAAGCCGCGCTTCTCTTCCTGATAGACGTAGTGCAGGTGCTTGCCGATGTCGAGGATATGGTTCTCATACTCGCGGTTCTCAGCACTCAACTTGTTAAGATGCTCCTCGCTGAGCGGCTTCTCAAAGAAGTCGCGATAGAGCTCGCGCTCCTCTTTCGAGCCCAGCACCAGACAGACTTCCTCGATGCCGCTCTTGATGAGCTCTTCGAGCAGAATCAGGATGACGGGGCGCACCTTGCCGTCGGGACAAGGTATGGGGAAGAAGTCTTTCTTCATGCAGCGCGTGGCGGGATAGAGGCGCGTGCCGAAACCGGCCACGGGAATGATGGCGCGGCGCACCGTATGTACGGGATGCAAAGTCAGCACATAGGCCGGCAAGCCTTTCGACGCCAGATAGTCGCGCAGCTGTTGCTGCGTCTCGGCGTCCTTGGCCAGGAACTGTACGGAACCGTCGCCATGCGAACCGACGCCCTTGCCGCCATAGCTCAGCGCCTTTATCTTTTCGTCGGCCAGAATAGCCTTCAGCTTCGGGGCATCGAGCTCCTCGGGACACATGGGCATCACCTGACGGTTGAACACCTCTTCGGTCTCGGTCATGAGGGCGCCCAGTTTCTCCACCTCGCCGTTGGCCATATACTTGATGGCCCGCTGCACAAACTCGTGGTTCTTCGCGCCCAAGGCGTCGTGCTCCAGCCGCTCTTTCTCGTTAGAGGGGAAGGGATAGGCCTTGTTCAGGTCGGCCAGAATCTTGATGGTGTTCTTCTCGCCACACAGGTCGGCAAACACCCAGTGCAAGGGCCGCTTCACGTTGAGCGCCTGCACCTCTACCTCATCGCCGTCGAACGTCATGAGGTTTGGCTTCACGCCGAAGGCACAGGCCTGGTCGAGACGACCGCAGCGCGACGAAGTGCGCAGCTCGCCCAGATAGGCAATGTTCATCTCGCCCATCGTGTTGAGGTTGAGATGATAAATCTGATTGAAGGCGCGAGCCACCAGCACGCAGATGGCTGCCGAGCTCGACAGGCCGCTCTTCATGGGCAGCGTCATGTCGGTGATGGTGATGCGCACGCCGCCCACCTTATACCATTCGTGCATGTAGCTGGCCACACCGGCACAGTAGCAGAAGAACGAGCCCGACTTGGCCACGCGCTTCAGCTCCTGCTCGTCCATCTTGCACGAGAAGTCTTTCCATATGCCTTCCAACTGGGGTGCCGTGCTGCGCACCTCGAAGAGCGACGACTTCTCCACATCGGCAGAGATACCCTGTTCAATACCTGTCACGATGGCCGCACCCGGCAGCACATCGGCATTCATTGTCCTGTAATGACCAGCCCAGTCTGTGTGCTCGCCAAAGAGGCACAAACGGCCCGGAACAAAGAGTTTTATCATAACTTGTGTTTAAATTCTCTGCAAATATAGCAACAAATTTTGAATTTCTCTAAAAAATGTTTGGTTATTTTTAGGGAAATGCGTACTTTTGCACACGATAATTCATTTAATAAACTCCAAAAACAAAAATTTATTGCCTATCGACAAAACTTTACTTCATAATTAAAAAAAGAAAAAATATGAAGAATTTCGAAGGAATGACCGACGAACAGTTGGCATTACTTTATGTCGATGGTGACAACCGCGCGTTCGATGAATTATTGGCTCGCACGCAGACAAAATTGTTCACATACATCATGTTCGTTGTTCGCGACCATGATATGGCCGACGACATCTTCCAGGAGACGTTCGTCAAGGTAATCACTAAGCTGCAGGAAGGCAAGTACACCGACTCGGGCAAGTTCTCGTTCTGGGTGACGCGCATTGCCCACAACGTCATCATGGACTGGTACCGCCAGCAGAAGAACGAGCACATTGTGGAACCGACGACCGACAACGACCTGTCGAACCTGCGCAGTGCGTCGGTGTTCGATACTTATAGGGAGAGCGAGATTGTGAATGAGCAGATTCTTCGCGACGTGAAGAAGATGATGAACACCCTGCCTGCCCCGCAGCGCGAGGTGGTCTACATGCGCTTCTACCAGCAACTGTCGTTCAAGGAGATTGCCGAACTGACGGGCGTGAGCATCAACACGTCGCTCGGTCGCATGCGCTATGCGCTCATGAACCTGCGTCGCATGGCCAAGGAACACCAGATAGATTTGGCCCTGCAGGCATAAGCGCCGCTCTTAGCGAGTGCCGAGTGCCTTCAGTTCCGCAATGGTTTTCTCAGGCGTAGCACTCTTAAACACGTAGCTGCCGCTGACGAGCACGTCGACACCGGCTGCTACCAGTCGTGGCGCCGTCTCGGCCTGCACGCCGCCGTCGACCTCAATCAGTGCGCGACTGTACTTTTCGGCAATGAGTTGTCGCAGGCGTTGCACTTTCCCGATGGTATTCTCAATAAACTTCTGTCCACCGAAGCCCGGATTAACGCTCATCAGCAACACCAGGTCTACATCGCCAATGATGTCTTCAAGCATGCCGACGGGCGTCGAGGGATTGAGCGTCACGCCGGCTTTCATGCCGGCATCGTGGATCTCCTGAACGGTGCGGTGCAGATGGTCGCATGCCTCGAAGTGCACGTTCATCATCATGGCGCCCAACTTGGCCGTCTGCTTGATGTAGCGCTCGGGCTTCACAATCATATAGTGCACGTCGAGCGGTTTCTCGCACTTCTCGGCCACAGCCTCGAGCACAGGGAAACCAAACGAGATGTTGGGCACAAACACGCCATCCATCACATCCAGATGAAGCCAGTCGGCCTCACTCCGGTTAATCATTGCCAGCTCGTCGTCGAGATGCAGGAAGTCGGCTGCGAGCAGCGAAGGAGATACCATTGTCATTTCCTCAATCCTTGTTTTTAGAAACTTCAGTTCAAGCAATAGGCCTGTCCTTTCAGCACGCGATAGGTGTACGCGAATTGCTTGATGAAGTTGATGGTCTTCTCGCTTGGAGTCATTTCTTCGTGAGTAAATATTTGCATAGGCTGTCTGTTTTTTTATCTGTTTATTATTGAAACGCGACAGCCTCACCTTTTATTATATTAATGCACAGAATAATTTTCCAAATCTTTCATGCCGTTCAGGAAAGCCTGTGCATCCATGCGCTTTTTGCCAGCCAGCTGCAGCTCATCAATCTGAAGCAGCGTGTCGGCGGTGCCTATGTAGAAGTGTTTTTTCTCGGCTACCACCTGCCCCACTCCGCCCGAAGGCCGGTCGGTCTTGGTGGTCTTGAAGATTTTCAGCACCGTCGCCTTCCCGTCGGGAGCCACGAGCGTGGTCCATGCTCCGGGATAGGGACTCAGGCCGCGCACGAAGTCGTAGACCCGCTTGGCCGGCTGCTGCCAGTTCACCTCGCACGTCTCCTTGAAAATCTTCGGAGCCGCCTTCAGGTCGGCGCGCTCCTCTTGGGGCATACTGGCCGGATGGCCGTCGGCCTCGACAATGCGCGCCAGCGTCTGCAAACAGATGTCGGCGCCCAGGTGCATCAGGCCGTCGTAGACGTATTCCACATCGGCCTCGTCGGGCACGTCGAAGGGCAACTGCATGATGATGCGGCCCGTGTCGATGTCTTTGTCGAGGAAGAAGGTGGTGACGCCCGTCTGCGTCTCGCCGTTGATGACGGCCCAGTTGATGGGTGCCGCACCACGATACTGCGGCAGCAGGGCGGCATGCACATTGAACGTGCCGTACTCGGGCATGTCCCACACCACTTCGGGCAACATTCTGAAGGCCACCACCACCTGCAGATTGGCGCCGTAGCCACGGAGCGTTTCCACAAACGCGGGGTCTTTCATCTTCTCCGGCTGCAACACCGGCAGCCCCTTCTCCAGGGCATACTGCTTCACGGCCGACGGTTGCAGCACCGACCCGTGGCGGCCCACGGGCTTGTCGGGCTGCGTCACCACAGCCACCACGTTATACTGGTTTTCCACCAGTGCCTTCAGGGTTTCCACCGCAAACTCGGGGGTGCCCATGAACACGATTCTCAAGTCTTCTTTCTTCATATTACGTACAAATATAGTGGGCCTCAAGAATTACTTCTTCAGAGCTTTGTTCTCCTTATTTTATTACTGCCTTTTTTCCGTTATTGATATAGATGCCGCGCTGCGTCGGCTTACCGTTGAGACGGCGACCGTCGAGCGTGTACCACTTATCGTCGGCCGTCTTGACATTCGTGGGGAGCGAGGCCATGGAAAGGGCGGTGTTCATGATGGTGCTGATGGCAGACACATCGTAGAAGCCGGAATAGTCGTAGACGACAGGGTCGCCGGAAGCTACGGCAATGGGATAGCTGGGGGTGACACCGCTGTCAATCGTGTTCCAGTTCTTGTCGGTCAGACGTCCGCGATATGAAGAAATCTGGAACTGGAGGCCTTCGGGGGTGACAAAGTTCTGCACGGCACAGG